>CAIUAC010000191.1 GCA_903896985.1 uncultured Sandaracinus sp. | reverse complement strand
GCAGTGACGGGAGCCAAGGCTCTCGTAGTCGGAGTTCCGACTGAGATCTATGTAGGCGAGCGGCGCGTCGCGGCCTCCCCCGCGACCGTGCTCAAGCTCTGCAAGCGCGGCCTCGAGGTCGTGGTGCAGGCGGGCGCCGGTGACGCGGCGGGCCTCTCGGACGCGGACTTCGCCGAGGCGGGGGCGCGCATCGTGCCGACCGTCGAGGACGTGTACGCGCAAGCGGACATCATCACCAAGGTCCGCGCGCCGATGGAGGCGCCCGAGGGCGGACGGCACGAGGCGGACCTGCTGCGCGAGGGGCAGACGCTCGTCAGCTTCCTCTGGCCCGCGCAGAACCCGGACCTGCTCAAGCGCCTCGCCGCCCGCAAGGCGACGGTGCTCGCGATGGACGCGGTGCCGCGCATCACGCGCGCGCAGAAGCTCGACGCGCTCTCGGCGACGGCGAACCTCGTCGGCTATCGCGCGGTGATCGAGGCGGCGAGCCACTACGGGCGCTTCCTCGGCGGGCAGTCGACGGCGGCTGGGCGCGTTCGGCCGGCGACGGTCTTCATCGTCGGCGCGGGCGTCGCGGGGCTCGCGGCGGTCGCGGCGGCGCGGTCGCTCGGCGCCATCGTGCGAGCCTTCGACACGCGCCCGGTCGTGCGCGAGCAGATCGAGTCGCTCGGCGCGGAGTTCGTCCCCTTCGAGTTCAAGGGTGAGACGGGCGAGGGCACCGGCGGCTACGCGAAGCAGGTCAGCGACGCGTACCTCGAGGCGGAGCAGGAGCTGATCGCGAAGGAGTGCCAGGGCGCCGACATCGTCGTCACGACGGCGCTCATTCCCGGCAAGCCCGCGCCGAAGCTCGTCACCTCCGGAGCGGTCGTCGCGATGCGCGCCGGCTCCGTCATCATCGATCTCGCGGCGGAGCAGGGCGGCAACTGCGCCCTGACGGAGCGCGACGAGCTCGTCGTCAAGCACGGCGTGACCATCGTCGGGCGCACCGACTTCCCGAGCCGCATGGCGCTGATGGCGAGCGAGCTCTACTCGACCACGGTGCTCAACCTCCTCGAGGAGGTCTTCGGCAAGGGCGCCGACTGGAAGCTCAACCTCGAGGACGAGGTGCAGCGCGGGATGCTCGTCGTCAACGCCGGCGACATCACCTGGCCGCCGCCCGCGCCGAGCATTCGCGTCGGTCCGCCTGTCCCGCCCCCCGCCGCGAAGCCTGGGACGCGCGCGCCGAAGGTCGTGGCGCCCGCGTCGCCTTGGCCGACGCGCGTCGCGGCGCTCCTCGCGCTCGCGGTGCTCGTGCCGGTCGGGCTCTTCGCAGAGCCTGCGCTCGTGCAGCACCTGACGGTGTTCCTGCTCGCCTGCGTCGTCGGCTGGCACGTCGTCTGGAACGTCAGCGCCGCGCTCCACACGCCGCTCATGAGCGTCACGAACGCCATCAGCGGCATCATCCTGGTCGGTGGCCTCTTGCTCGCGGGCAACAGCGCAGCGCCGTCGGGGGGCGGCGTCTCCACGGCCGCCATCCTCGGCGCCGTCGCCGTGCTGCTCTCCGCCATCAACGTGGCCGGCGGCTTCCTCGTCACGCAGCGAATGCTGAGAATGTTCCGCCGATGACCTCCAGTCTTGCGAACGTCGCGTATCTCGTCGCCAGCCTCCTCTTCGTGCTCTCGCTGCGTGGGCTCTCCACGCAAGAGACCGCGCGCGGCGGCAACACCATGGGCGTCGTCGGCATGCTGATCGCCACCGCGATCACCATCGGCGTGCTGCTCTTCCCGGCGCCCGCTGCCGTCGGCGCCGAGGTCGTCGCCCCGGCGCCCCTCGCGCTCACCATCCTCGCCATCGCCATCGCGGTCGGCGCGGCGCTCGGCGCCGTGCTCGCGGCGCGCGTCGCGATGACGTCGATGCCCGAGCTCGTCGCGATGCTGCACAGCTTCGTCGGCGCAGCCGCGGCGCTCGTCGGCATCGGCTCGCAGATCGAGGCGTCGGCGCCGGGCGTCATCGCCGGCACGGACGTCGCGCATCAGATCGAGATCTACCTGGGCGTGTGGGTCGGCGCGATCACCTTCACCGGCTCGATCATCGCGTTCCTCAAGCTGCGCGGCACCATCGGCAGCAAGCCGCTCGTGCTGCCGGGGCGGCACGTGCTCAACGCGCTGATGGTCATCACCTGCGTCGTGCTCGGCGTGCTCGGCTTCCAGGTCGGCGGCGAGCTGTCCACGTACTACCTGCTCGGCGTGACCGTGATCGCGTGCATGCTCGGCGCGCACCTCGTGCTCGCGATCGGCGGCGGCGATATGCCGGTCGTCGTCTCGCTCCTCAACAGCTACTCGGGCTGGGCGGCCGCGGCGGCGGGCTTCATGCTCGAGAACGACCTGCTGATCGTCACGGGCGCGCTCGTCGGAAGCTCCGGCGCGATCCTCAGCTACATCATGTGCAAGGCGATGAACCGCTCCATCTGGAACGTCGTCTTCGCCGGCTTCGGGGAGGGCGCGGGCATCGTCCCCGCCGCCAAGACCGACGGCCCCGTGCGCACCGTGCAAGAGGCGACGATCGAGTCGACGAGGGACCTGCTCCTCGCCGCCAAGAGCGTCATCGTCGTGCCGGGCTACGGCATGGCCGTCGCGCAGGCGCAGCACCCCGTCAAGGAGATCACGACGCTGCTCGCGAAGCGCGGCGTCAAGGTGCAGTACGCGATTCACCCCGTCGCGGGGCGCCTGCCGGGCCACATGAACGTGCTCCTCGCCGAGGCGAGCGTCTCCTACGAGATCGTCAAGGAGATGGACGAGATCAACGAGGAGTTCCCCCACACGGACGTCGTCATCGTCATCGGCGCGAACGACATCGTGAACCCGAGCGCGCTCGACGATCCGAGCAGCCCGATCTACGGGATGCCCGTCCTCGAGGCGTGGGGCGCGAAGAAGGTCATCATGCTCAAGCGCGGCATGGCGGCGGGCTACGCCGGCGTCGACAACCCGCTCTGCTACCTCGACAACACGCTGATGCTCTTCGGCGACGCGAAGAAGAGCGTGAGCGCGCTGCTCACGGCGCTGCAGACCGCGGAGTGATCCGTCTCGCGGGACGCCGGTCAGGCGCGCCTCGGCGTGCTAGACCGGCGTCATGAAACGCGAGTTCCGCGCGATCCAACTTGCCATTGCCTGCGCGGTCATCGGGGCGACCGCGAAATTCACGGTTGGGTTGCTCACCGGCAGTATGTCGATGATCTCGTCGGCCGTGGACTCGCTCGGGGATCTCTTCGTCTCCATCACGAACCTCTTCGTCGTGAAGATCGCGGGGACCGCGCCGGACGAGAACCACAACTACGGACACGCCAAGATCGAGGGACTCGGGGCGATGTTCGAGGGCGGGTTCATCTTCGCCGCGGGCGTGTTCATCGCCTACGAGTCCGTGCACAAGATGCTCATCCGCGAGGAGAGCCACGACTCGACGCTCGGCATCGTGGTGATGTTGCCGATCCTGGGGATGACGCTCGCGACGGTGTGGCACCTGCGCAAGGTGGCGAAGGAGACGGGCAGCCTCGTCGTGAAGTCCGACGCGCTCCACTACATGACCGACGTCTGGGTGAACGTCGGCGTGCTCGTGTCGCTCGCGCTCGTGAAGCTCACGGGGCTGCCCATCATCGACTCGATCGTCTCGCTGATCATCGCCGTCTACATGGTCTTCTCGAGCCTCGGCGTCGTGCGCGCGGGCTTCGACGTCGTCATGGACAAGGCGCTCGACGCGGACACCGTGAAGAAGGTCAGCGGCATGCTCGCGGCGTGCTCGAAGATCGAGTCGTTTCACGACTTCAAGACGCGCACCGGCAGGATCCCGCACGTCGACTTCCACGTCGTCGTGCGCCCGGAGACGACGACGCAGGAGGTCCACGACCTCTTCCTCGAGCTACAGGGGAGCGTCCGCGCGATCGTCGGTCCTGCGGCGAAGGTGCATATGCACGCGGAGCCCGCGGCGCACTGAGTCCATCGGGGGCTGAGCCGACCGCAGAGAGGCTCTGCGCGAGGGGCGCTAGACGCGCCGCGCGCGTGTCTACGCGAGCAAGCAGCCGGGGTTCATGATGCCGGCGGGATCGACCTCGCGCTTGGCGGCGCGGAGCATCCCGAGGAACGGCGCGGGCGCCTCGCGCTCGTACCACGGGCGATGCGTGCGGCCGACGCCGTGATGGTGCGTGATGGTGCCGCCCGCGCGCGCCAACGCCTCGCTCGCCGCGCTCTTGATCTCTGCCCACTGCGCGAGCTCGCTGCCGCGCTTCGCGGGCGCGAGGAAGGTGTAGTAGGGCGCGGGCCCGTCGGGATAGACGTGCGTGAAGCGGCACGAGAGCGAGCCCTTGCCAGCGACGCGCCGGAGGGCGTCGCGCACGTCGTGCGTGATCGCTTGGTGCAGCGCCTCGAAGTGATCCCAGGTGCACGCCGTCTCGAAGGTGTCGGCGATGACGCCGATGCTGACCATCGTGCTCTGCAGGTACGGCGCCTCGAAGAACGCCTGCTTCCAGCTGCCCGCGACGCCGTCGTCGCCCGTGCGCTCGCCGCCCTCGCGGATCACGGCGCCCTTGGCGCACACGCCGCCGTGATCGCGGCAGAGCTCGAGGGCGCGCTCGATCCACACGGCGAGGCCGTGATCCGCGGACTCGAAGCCGACGACGACGACGGAGCTGCCGTCGGTCGCGACGAAATTGAGGGCCGCCTCCCGCGGATCGAGCAAGCGGCAATTCGTCGGATAGAGGCCGGATTGGGAGAGCGCGTGCACCGCCGAGACGGCGCCGCGAAATTTCGCGAAGTGCACGCTCGCCGTCGCGCGGAAGCGCGGGCGAGGGCGGACGCGCATCCACGCCTCCGTGATGACGCCGAGCGTGCCCTCCGAGCCGAGCATCAGTCGGTCCGCGCTCGGTCCGGCGCCCGACGAGGGGAAGCGGCGCGTCTCGAGGACGCCGCGCGGCGTGACCGTGCGCGTCGTCTGCACGAGGTCGTCGATGTGCGTGTAGAGCGTGGCGAAGTGCCCGCCGGCGCGCGTCGCGATCCAGCCGCCGAGCGTCGAGAACTCGAACGACTGGGGGAAGTGCCGGAGCGTCAGCCCGTGTTGCCCGAGCGTCGTCTCGAGCGCGGGGCCGAAGATGCCCGCCTGGATGCGCGCGGAGAGCGAGGTCCGCTCGACCTCGAGGACGGCGTCGAGGTTCGCGAGATCGAGCACGAGCACGGGGCGCTCACGGTCGCTGCGCTCGACGCCGCCGACCACGCTCGTGCCGCCGCCGAACGGGATGACCGCGACGTTCGCGCCGGAGGCCCAGTCGAGGAGCGCGACGACGTCGGCTTCGTCGCGGGGCGTCGCGACGAGATCGGGCGCGCTCGCGAAGTCGCCGCGGAAGCCGCGCACGAGGTCGCGATAAGAGCGTCCGTAGGTGCGCCGAGCGCGGGCGTCCCGCGCGTCGGTGATGATCTCCGCGAGGAGCGCGGGTGGCGCGAGCATGCTCGGCGCGACGTCCGCGTCGGCGAGCGCGACCGGGTCGGCGAGCTCGCCCGGCGTGAAGCCGAGCACGGCGCCGAGCTGCGCACCGAGCAGCTCGCGCGTCGGTCGGTCAGGAAAGCGGTCCGCCCAGCCCCATCCCCAATGGTTCAGTGCACGTGCGCTCATGGGCCGAGTATGCGACTGGCACGCCGCTCGCGGGGACCTACTTGTGAGTCGTGGCGATTCCCATGAGCCCGAACGCTGACCGCCTCGGGGGGGGCGCTGAGGGCCGCCGCGCGGTGCTTGAGGCGCGCGGGCTGACCAAGGTCTACCGCATGGGCGAGGTGGACGTGCACGCGCTCCGCGGTGTCGACCTCGACCTCTTCGAGGGCGAATTCGTCGTGCTGCTCGGGGCGTCTGGCAGCGGAAAGTCCACGCTGCTCAACATCCTCGGCGGGCTCGATGTGCCGACGAGCGGCCGAGTCCACTACCGCGAGCACGACCTGACCGAGGCGGACGACGGCGCGCTCACTCGGTATCGGCGCGAGCACGTCGGCTTCGTGTTCCAGTTCTATAACCTCGTGCCGAGCCTGACCGCGCGCGAGAACGTGCAGCTCGTCACGGATATCTCGGACAACCCGCTCGACCCCGAGGAGGCGCTCGCGTTGGTCGGGCTCTCGGAGCGCAGCGATCACTTCCCCGCGCAGCTCTCAGGCGGCGAGCAGCAGCGAGTGTCGATCGCGCGCGCGATCGCGAAGCGACCGGATGTGCTGCTCTGCGACGAGCCGACGGGCGCGCTCGATTTTCGCACAGGGATTCTCGTGCTCGACGTGATCGAGCGGGTGAATCGCGAGCTCGGCACGACGACCGCGATCATCACGCACAACGCGCCCATCGCCGCCATCGCCGACCGCGTGATCACCATCGCGGACGGCAGCGTCCTCAGCGAGGTGCGCAACGCGACGAAGGCGCGCCCCGCCGACGTGCGCTGGTAGTGCGATGCGCGCGCTCGACCGCAAGCTGCTCCGCGACCTCTGGCGCCTGAAGGGCCAGGTCGCGACCATCGCAGCGGTCGTCGCCTGCGGCATCGCGAGCTTCGTGGCGCTGCGCGGCACGTTCACGTCGCTGCGCGAGTCGCAGGCCGCGTATTACGAGCAGCAGCGGTTCGGGGACGTGTTCGCGACGCTGCGCCGCGCGCCCGAGTCGCTGAAGGCGCGGGTCGAGGAGATCCCCGGCGTCGCGCTCGCGTACACGCGCCTCGCAGAGACGGTGATGCTCCCGATGGACGATATGCCCGAGCCGGCCGTCGGGCGGGTGGTGTCGCTGCCGGCGGACGGGGTGCCTCCGCTCGACGGGATCTACCTCGTGTCCGGTCGCTTGCCGCGCGTCGGGCGCGCCGACGAGGCCGTGATCCTCGAGGCGTTCGCGACCGCGCACAGCCTGTCGCTCGGGGGCCGGATCCCCGCGGTGCTCAACGGCACGCGCCGGGACGTCCGCATCGTCGGCATCGGGATGTCCCCCGAGTTCATCTTCGCGATCTCGAATCCCCTCGATTTTACGGGCGATCCGAAGCGCTTCTGCGTGCTCTGGATGGACCGGAGCGCCGTGGCGCCGACCTTTCGGATGGAGGGCGCGTTCGACGACCTCGTGCTGCGATTGCAGCCCGGCGCGTCCGAGGCGAGCGTCATCGAGGCGCTCGACCGATTGCTCGGGCCCTATGGCGCGTTCGGCGCGGTCGGGCGCAGCAAGCAGATCTCGCACTCGATGCTCGAGGGAGAGCTGCAGCAGCTCGAGGGAATGGCACTCTGGATTCCCGCGCTCTTTCTGTTCGTCGCGGCGTTCTTGCTCAATGTCGTGCTGACTAGACTCGTGTATTTGCAGCGACCTCAGATTGCCACTCTGCAGGCCATCGGATACCCGAGCTGGCGTATCGGCGCGCACTTCGTCGAGCTCGTGTCGGTCGTGGTCGTCGTCGGCGCCATCGTGGGTATTGCGCTCGGCGCGTATCTCGGGCGCGGAATGAGCGCGCTCTATGCGCAGTATTTTCACTTCCCGGAGTCGTTCTTCCGTGTGGACCCGCGGCTCGCGGCCATCGCGGTGCTCGTCAGCGTCGTCGCAGCGCTCGTCGGCGCGCTCGGCGCGGTGCGGTCCATCCTGCGTTTGGTGCCCGCGGAGGCGATGCGCCCGCCGACTCCGCTCGTGTATCGACTCGGGCTCGTCGAGCGGCTCGGGCTCGACCGCATCTTCGGCGGCTCGGGACGGATGGTGCTGCGCGAGCTGCGCAGGCAGCCGGTGCGGACGCTGCTCTCGTCGATCGGGATCGCGCTCGGGGTCGCCATCGTCGTCGTCGGGCGCTTTCAGGCGGACGCGTTCGAGGAGCTGATCGACGTGCAGTTCTTCCGCGCTTGGCGCGAGGACCTGAGCGTGGCGTTCGTCACGGCGGCGCCCGCGCGCGTCGTGCGGGAGCTCTCGCAGTTGCCGGGCGTGGAGCTCGCGGAGGGTGAGCGCTATGTGCCCGTGCGCTACCGGGCAGGGCCGCGCTTTCGGGATAGCGTGATCGTGGGGCACGCGGACGACCTCGAGCTTCGGCGCCTGCTCGATCGGGACGGCGTGCTCGTGCCCGTGCCCGAGGAGGGGCTTCTGCTGAGCGCCAAGCTCGCCGAACTACTCGAGGTGCGTCCGGGCGACGACGTCGAGGTCGAGGTGAAGGAGGGCGAGCGGCGCGTGCGCACCGTGCGCGTGTCCGGCGTCATCGACGACACCTTCGGGCTGATGGGGCATATGCGCACGGCGCCGCTGCACCGGCTCGTCGGAGAGGAGCAGCGCGTCTCCCTCGTCGTGATGCGCGTCGACGCGCGTTCGATGGACGACGTGCAGGCGCGCCTCAAGGAGATGCCGGGCGTCGGCGCGGTCACGCGTCGAATGTCGATCATCGAGCGGTTTCGCGCGCAGAGCGGCGAGACGATGCTGTTCTTCACGGCGATCCTCACGGCGTTCGCCGCGATCATCACCATCGGCGTCGTCTACAACAACGCGCGCGTCGCGCTCTCGCTGCGCGGGCGCGACCTCGCGAGCCTGCGCGTGCTCGGCTTCACGCGGCGGGAGATCTCCGCCGTGCTGCTCGGCGAGCTCGGCATCCAGGTGCTGCTCGCGCTGCCGCTCGGGCTCTGGCTCGGCGACGCGATGGCGCGGCTGATCGCGTCGTCGGTCGACCCGGAGCAGTACCGGCTGCCGGTGCACATCTCCGCGCGTACCTATGCGTTCGCGGCGGCCGTCGCGGTGGTGTCCGGGATCGTCAGCGCGCTCTTCGTGCGGCGCCGCCTCGACAAGCTCGATCTGGTCGAAGTCCTGAAGGAGAGGGAGTGATGGACGAAGCCTCGAGCACGAAGTCGCTGGTGTCCGCGTCGGCCCCGAAGAGCGCTCGCGCGACGCGGCGGGCGATCGCGCGCTGGTCCAGGCGCATCTTGCTGGGGCTGTTCGGCGCGGGGCTCGTCGCCGCGCTGGTCGTCGCGTGGCTGCCGAAGCCGCTCGTCGTGGACGTCGCGCGGGTCGCGCGCGGGGCGATGCGCGTGACCATCGACGAGGACGGTCGCACGCGCGTGAAGGACCGCTACGTCGTGTCGGCGCCGATCACCGGGAACGTCGCGCGCCTCGAGCTGAGCCCGGGTGACACCATCGTCGAGCGCGCGATCCTCGCGCGGATCGTGCCGCTCGCGTCACCGCTCCTCGACACGCGCACGCGCGCAGAGCTCGAGGCGCGCGTCGCGCAGGCGCAGGCGGCGCGCCTGCAGGCGGAGTCGGGGATCGCCCGCGCAGAGGCCGCGCTGACGCTCGCGCAGTCGATGGCGGCGCGGCAGCGGACGCTGACGGTGCAGGGCGCGGTGCCCATCGCGGAGCGCGAGCGCACGGACCTCGAGGAGCGGGCGCGCACCGAGGACCTCGCCTCGACGCGCTTCGGCGCGCGCGTCGCCGCGCATCAAGTGGAGATGGCCCTCGCGGCGGTCGGCAGGATGTCGGGGCGCGCGGGCTCGGAGCAGCAGCTCGAGGTGACGTCGCCCATCGCGGGGCAGGTGCTGCGGGTCATTCAGCAGAGCGAGGGCGCCGTCGCGCCCGGAACGCCGCTCGTCGAGGTGGGCGATCCTGCGGCGCTCGAGCTCGTCGTCGATGTGCTGACCACGGACGCCGTCGTCATTCGACCGGGGGCGCGCGTGGAGGTCGACCGCTGGGGCGGCGAGCGGGTGCTCCGCGCGCATGTGCGGCTCGTGGAGCCATCGGCGTTCACGCGCGTGTCGGCGCTCGGCGTCGAGGAGCAGCGCGTCAACGTGGTCGTCGATCTCGACGAGCCGCGCGAGCGCTGGGCGGCGCTCGGCGACGGCTACCGCGTCGAGGCGCGCATCGTGGTCTGGGAGGAGCGCGAGGTGCTGCGCGTGCCGGCGAGCGCGGTGTTTCGCAGCGGCGCGGGGTGGGCAGTGTTTCGCGTCGAGGGGCCCGTCGCGCGGCTGCGCAGCGTCGAGGTCGGCAAGCGCAACGGCGTCGACGTCGAGGTGCTGCGCGGGCTGTCCGCGAGCGACCGCGTCATCGCGCACCCGAGCGACCGCGTCGTCGAAGGCGCGGAGGTGGTCGCGCGGTAGCGGCTCGCTGCGCCTCGACGACGGGATTCGCACGCCGCGCAGGGCGGCTTGGTTGGGCTTCGCGCCGCGGGTTATAAGGGCGCCATGCGACTGCGATGGATGACCGCCGGTGAGTCGCACGGGCCGGGCCTCGTCGGCATCGTGGAGGGCGTGCCGGCAGGGCTGCGCTTGCTCGCGGCGGACGTCGACGTGGACCTAGCGCGCCGTCAGACGGGCTACGGGCGCGGCGGGCGCATGAAGATCGAGAAGGACCGCGTCGTGCTGCAGGCGGGCGTGCGCGGGGGCGAGACGCTCGGCGGGCCGATCGCGCTGCTGGTCGAGAACCGTGACTTCGCGAGCTGGCAAGGGCGCATGGGCGCGGCGCCGTTCGCGGAGCCTCCCGAGGCGTTCACGCGCGCGCGACCGGGGCACGCGGACCTCGCCGGCGGCATCAAGTACGGGCAGCACGACCTCCGCGACGTGCTCGAGCGCGCGAGCGCCCGCGAGACGACGCTGCGCGTGGCGGTCGGCGCGGTGTGCAGGCGCTTGCTCGCCGAGTGCGGCGTCACGGTGTTCGGGCACGTCGTGTCGATCGGCGCGGTCGAGGCGCGCGCGCTCGAGGGCGGCTGGGACGCCGTGCGGGCCGCCGCGGAAGCCGACGACCTGCGCACCGCGGACCCCGACGCGTCGGCGCAGATGCGCGCGGCGATCCACGCGGCGTCGCACGCGGGGGACACGCTCGGCGGAGTGTTCGAGGTGGTCGCGCTCGGCGTGCCCATCGGGCTCGGCTCGCACGTGCAGTGGGACCGCAAGCTCGACGGGCGCCTCGCGCAGGCGCTGATGAGCATCCAGGCGATCAAGGGCGTGGAGCTCGGACTCGGCTTCGGCGCGGCGCGCGCGCGGGGCTCGGACGTGCACGATCCGATCGCGTGGGCGGCCGATGGCGCGGGCGGGGGCAGCTTCTCTCGCGCGCGCAACGGCGCAGGCGGCGTCGAGGGCGGCATCACGAACGGCGAGCCGCTGCGCTGTCGCGCGGCGATGAAGCCGATCGCGACCCTCCGCGCCGCGCTCGACACGGTGGACGTGCGGACGAAGGAGGCGACGACGGCCGCGACCGAGCGCAGCGACGTCTGCGCGGTCCCGGCGGCGAGCGTCGTCGGCGAGGCGATGGTCTGCATCACCCTCGCGGACGCGCTCCTCGAGAAGTTCGGCGGCGACTCGATGCCGGAGCTGCTCGCGCGCCTCGGCGCCTGGCGCGAGCACGTGCGGACCTACTGATGGGCGGGCAGCGCGTCTTTCTCTCCGGGGCGATGGGCAGCGGCAAGTCCACCGTCGCGCGCCTGCTCGCCGACTCGCTCGGCGTGCCTGCGCTCGACCTCGATCGGCTGATCGAGGCGCGCGTCGGCGTCAGCCTCGCGCAGCTCTTCGCCGAGCGCGGCGAGGCTGCGTTTCGCGCGCTCGAGGCGGAGGTCCTCGCGGAGCTGCTCCATGAGCCGGCAGGCGAGGGCGCGGTCGTGGCGCTCGGCGGCGGCACGGTCACGTCGCGCGCGCTCCGGCACAGGCTGCTCGAGGCGGGCGTGCTCGTGACGCTCGACGCGCCCGCCGCGGTGCTCGCTGAGCGTGTCGGCAGCGGGGCGACGCGGCCGCTGCTCGCGGGGCGTGACGCGCTCGAGGCGCTCGAGGCGCTCGCAGAGGCGCGCCGCGACGCCTACGCGGAGTGTCACGCGCTCATCGACACTGCGACGCGCACGCCGGCGCAGGTCGCGGCGTGCGTGCGCGAGGTGCTCGGCGAGACGCACGTCGTCGTGCCGCTCGGTGCGCGCACGTATCGAGTGGAGATCGGCGACGGAGTGCGGGCGAGGCTGCCCCGACGACTGGACGAGTTCGCGCACGCCGCGCGCGTGCTCGTGACGGACTCGAACGTCGACGCGCTCTGGGGCGCGGAGCTGCGCGCGCACATGGCGAGCGAGGCGTCTGCGCCCATCGGCGTCGTGCTCGACGCGGGCGAGGGTGCCAAGACGCTCGCGAGCGTCAGCACAATCTGGGACGCGTCCCTCGCCGCGGGCGTCGACCGAGCGGCGCTGCTCGTCGCGCTCGGCGGCGGCGTCATCGGTGACCTGACGGGCTTCGCCGCGTCGACGTTGCTCCGCGGCGTCGCCTTCGCGCAGGTGCCGACGACCTTGCTCGCGATGGTGGACAGCTCCGTCGGCGGCAAGACGGGCGTCAACCGCGCAGAGGGGAAGAACCTCGTCGGCACGCTGCATCAGCCGCGCTTCGTGTTGTGCGACGTCGGCTTTCTCTCGACGCTGCCCGCCGAGGAGCGTCGCGCAGGGCTCGGCGAGGTCGTGAAGTGCGCG
>CAIUAC010000190.1 GCA_903896985.1 uncultured Sandaracinus sp. | reverse complement strand
GCCACGGTCGGCGCGGGAGCGCGCTCGGCGCGGGCGACGGGCGGCGGCGAGCGGGCGCCGAGGCGTGCGTGCACGGCCGCGACGAGCAGCGCGCTCGCGAGCGCGACGACGACCCACGACAGTGTGCGGACGCGAGACACCGAGCGCACCGTCGCCGCGGAACGTCCCGCGCGTCAACTCCGCCGGGGGCGGCGCTGTGATACGACTCGATCGCGATGCTCGTCGATACCTGCGTGGGGAGGCTCTTCGTCGAGGTGGTGGGCGAGGGCGAGGACGTGCTGCTCTGGCACTCCCTGCTCTGCGACGGGAGTATGTGGCGGCCGCAGATCCGCCTGCTCTCGGACCGCTATCGCTTCATCAACGTCGATGGCCCGGGGCATGGGCGCTCGCAGCCGCTGCGCCGCGGCTATTCGCTGTGGGACTGCGCGGAGGCGGCGCGCGAGGTGCTCGACGCGGTCGGCGTCGAGCGCGCGGGCTTCGCAGGGCTCTCCTGGGGCGGCATGGTCGGGATGCGGCTCGCCATGCGCTATCCGACGCGCGTCCGCGCGCTCGCGCTCTGCGACACGAACGCCCGGCGCGATCCCCCGTGGAAGCTCGGCGCGTACGGCGTGCTCGCGGCGGTGGAGCGCTTGTTCGGGCCGCTCGAGCCGCTCGTGCGGGTGCTGGTGCCGATCTACTTCTCGCCGGTCAGCGTGCGGACGAAGCCGGAGCTCGTCGCGGACTTCCTCGAGCGCGTGACGCGCATGGACGCTGCGGCGCTCGCCTTCGCGGTGGACGCGGTGCTCTTCTCGCGCGACGACGTCACGGACGACCTCGCGCGCATCTCCGCGCCGACGCTGGTGCTCGTCGGGGACGATGATCGCGCGACGCCGGTGGGCGAGTCCGAGCACCTCGTCCGACACATCCGCGGCGCGCGCCTCGTGCGCATTCCCGACGCCGGGCACCTGAGCTCGCTCGAGCAGCCGAGCTTCGTCGCCGACGAACTCGAGGCGTTCTTCGACGAGCACCTGACGCCCTGAGGCTCAGCTCCGGCGGGCGCTCACTGCCTCTGCGGCGGCCGCGCGCTCGCGCCTCGAGGTCACCGGCGAGAGCTTGCTCATGTGCCCGACCTTGAGCTTGACGCCGCGCCACTCGACCGAGCGCGAGAACGCGCTGTAGGGCCACACCGCGGCCATCAGCAGGTCCTTGATCGGCGCGAGCGCGAGGTGCCGCAGGTGCATCCCGTGGCCGCGCGTCTTGTGCATGAGGAACACGTCGAGCGCGAGCTTCACCCCGACGAGCGCCGCGTACGTCGCGAGCATCGCCGGCCGAAAACCGCCGACCGCGAGGGCCACGAGGCCGACCGCGACGGGGTTTCCGAAGAGGTCCCCGAAGAACGCCGGCACGTGAATCACCGCGCGCATCTTCAGCCAGCGCGCGTGCCGCGAGAGGAAGCGATCGATGCTGATCCGCACGTTCACGTTCTCGACCGTCGTCGTCGAGAGGATCACGCGCTTGCCCGCGAGCCCGTAGGCGCGGCCGATCAGGAAGTCCTCGGTCAGGTGAT
>CAIUAC010000189.1 GCA_903896985.1 uncultured Sandaracinus sp. | reverse complement strand
CTGCGGCCGCGGGCTGCACGGGGGCCGCGACCGGCTCACGCGCGACGATCGGCAGGACGTTGCGCGCGATTCGAACGACCGCGTGCGGGCCATCCAGGTCGACCCGCACGTCGGCGGGGGCGAGGCGACGCGCGTCCCCGAGGTTGAGGATGACCAGCGTCGTAGCGGCCGCGCCGGGACGCGCGGTCACGCGCCGGAGGGCGTGTCCATCCCCCGGACGCTCCACGAAGTAGTCCTGCCCAAGACCGGGGAACCAGAGGCGCACTGCGCCTTCCTCGATGCGCACCCGCGGGCGGCGAAGCGAGGCGTCCGAATCGACCCGAACGACCGCATCGCTCGCGTCGATCTCCACCGTGAGGTTGGTGATGCGGGCCGCGTGCGCGGTCGACGCGCAGAGCGCGACGGCGAGCACGAGACAGGTCGACGCGAGCGCGCGCATCACTCGGCTCCGAGCCCGCCGAGGCGCTTCACGCGCTCCTGCGGGGAGACGATGTCGGTGATGCGGATGCCGTAGCGGTCGCCGACGACGACCGCCTCGCCGCGCGCGACGAGCGTCTGGTTCGCGTACACGGCGAGCGGCGAGCCCGCGGTCACGCCGAGATCGATGACGCTGCCGACCCCGAGCCCGAGCAGCTCCGAGATGCGCATCCGACGGCGGCCGAGCTCCACGTGGACCTCGAGCGGGATCTCCATGATGCGGTCGAGGTCCGTCGGATCGGTCGAAATCGGGTCGTTGTCTTGCATCAGGTTCTCCTCGAGAAAGATCAGGTAGAAGTGGTGGTCTCGACGATGCGAACCGCGAGATTGCCGTGGTCGACGACCGGCATGCCGCGCATCTTCGTGATGCCGCCTACGCGCACGTCGATGGGTTGATCCGGGACGTGCTCGAGGCGCAGCACATCGCCGACGGCGAGCGCGAGCACCGCGCGCACGGTCGAGCGCATCGAGCCGAGGTGAGCGACGACGTTGACCTCGGCCTGCGCGAGCCGCGCGGCGATCCGGTTGCGGTCGTCAGCGGTCGGCACGACGACGACGCCCTGGCGCTCGCGCGGCATGGTGTCGCGCACGGCGCTCGAGGTGAGCGCCACGAGGATCTCGCTCTCGAGCGAGTTACCCAGCGCCACGAACGCGCGCGTGCGGAGCACGGGCTCGTAGCGTGAGCCGAGCTCCTCTGGGTCGAGGACGCCGACGAGGTCGCGCACCGTGAACGCGTCCTCTTGGTTGCACCAAGCGACTCCGAACGAGCGCACCGCCTGCTCGACGAACGAGCGCAGCACCGCGCGGTCGAGCGAGCTCAGCGCGCCGCGACCGATGCCGTCGCTCGAGTCGATGGGGGCGCCGAGGCGCCGCTCGACGATCGTCATCGCGAGCGCGGGCGACACGAAGAGCAGCGCGATGCTGCCCTCGCGGGTCTGCAGGACCGCGAGCCCGGCGCCCGAAGGCACGGTGCTCGAGACCTCATCGAGCGTCGCGACGTCGCTCGGCGTGCGGCGAACGGTCGGCACCGCGCCCGTCGTGCGGCGCAGGAGCTTCTTCAGGTCGAGGTGAAACGTGGGCTCCATGCGCTCGGCGTGCGTGAGCGCCGCCTGCATGCGGCGGTCCTGCGAGGTGAGGTCGATGCCCTCCGCCGTCTGCTCCGCTTTGGGCGTCGCATCACGGACCGCGGCGAGAAGCGCGAGCGTCTCGTCGTCGGAAAGCAGCGGCTCTTGGAGGTCGAAGCTCACTGGACGACGAACTCCGTGAAGTAGACGTGGGTGACCTTGTTGCCGCCGCCGAGCTCGGTGTTGACGAGCCGGAGGAGCTCCGTCTGGAGGGCGATCTTCTTCTCCGCGCCGTGCGTGTCGTCGACGGTGAGCGACGAGAGCCTCAGCAAGATCCGGTCGCGCACCGGGACGAGCGCGTCCTCGATCGCGGCCTTCGCCGCTTCGTCCTTCGCCTGCAGCTGAACCGTCACCTTGAGGAAGCGAAGCTCGTCGAGGTCGACGATGTTCGTGATGATAGCGTCGAGCGCGATCAGCGGCCCGCGCGAGTGCGTCGCCTTGGTCCCCCCGGCGTGCTCGCCCTCGCCGCCCTCGCCGCCCTCGCCGCCCTCTGCTGCCGCGGCTCCCTCTCCCTCGCCGCCCCCTTCGCCTTCTGCCGCTGCGGCGGGCGCAGCGTGCGCTGCCCCCTTGCGACCCTGGAGGACGACGTAAGCGGCGACGCCGCCGAGCGCGAGCACGTTGAGCAGGACGATGAGGATGACCAGCTTGCGCTTGCCGCCCGCCGCGGCGGGGGCTCCCTCGGCGGGGGGAGTCGTGGTCGTTGGCGCTTGGGACATACCAGGAGTGGGAGCACGTCGCGTGCCACGGCAGCGGGACCTCCGGACTGTCGCGCTGCAAGGCTTTTTCGAGCCGAGCCGCCCGCCGTCGGCCGCCCGGCGCAGTCGGGCTTTTGACGCGACCGACGGAACGACGACGGGCCGCCACACCTCTCGGTGGGCGGCCCGGCGGCGAGCGGAGCTCCGGAGAGCGATCAGCGCTTGAGGTTGACGAGCTCCTGATACATCTCGTCGGCCGTCGTGATGATCTTCGAGTTCGCCTGGAAGCCGCGCTGGAACGCGATCAGCGACACGAACTCCTGGCCGAGGTCGACGTTCGACTGCTCGAGCGCGCCCGACACGATGGCCGCGCGGCCCCCCGTCTCCGGCGGCCCGATCAGCGGCTGGCTCGACTCCCGCGTCTCCGCCCAGAGTCCGTCACCCGCGCGGGCCAGGCCGTCGACGCTGCCGAAGTCGGCGACCGCGACCTGACCGAGCGTGGGGCGCTGGCCGTTGGTGAAGAAGCCGGTGACGACGCCGTCGTTGGACACCGAGATGGCCGCGACCGAGCCGGCGGCGAAGCCGTCCTGCGAGATGCCGGTGGTCGTCGAGGGCGCGGCGAACTGCGTCGTGCCGTCGAGGCCGGTGCCGGCCTCCAGGATGCTGGTGCCGAAGTTGAACGCGATCGCCTGACCGGCGGTCGCGCCGACGAAGTCCCAGCTCGAGGGGACGAGGACCGTCTCGCTCTGGAGCGAGCCGTCCGTGTTGAAGGAGAGCCGACCGGAAGCGCCCTCGCTCGGCACACCCGCGGTGCCGCCGGTGATCTCCGCGCCGTCCACCATCGCGTGCCAGTCCCAGGTCTGGAGCGCGGGCAGCACCGGCGCTGGGCCCTTGACGAAGTAGACGGTCGTGCCGTGCGCCGCGCCGAGCGAGTCGTAGACGGTGACCTGCGTGGAGAAGTTCGAGGTGCCGCCCGGGTCGAGCGGGTTCCAGGTCGGCGGCACGGCCGCGGCGTCGAGGTTCGCCGCGATGTCCACCAACGTGCTCGGGGTCGCCGCGACGGTCCCGGGGTTGATCAAGAGGTCGCCGAGGTTCGCCTGGATGTTCCCGAGGTTGTCGACGCCGTAGCCCTGCAGCACAAGACCTGACGGGTTCGTCAAGAAGCCGTCGCTGTTGAGGGTAAACTGACCGGCGCGCGTGTAGAAGTTGCCCTGCGCGCCGTTGGCCGTGCCCTTCATGATGAAGAAGCCGTCACCCGAGAGCGCGAGGTCCGTCGGGGAGTCGGTCGTCATCAGCGCGCCCTGCGACCACATCTGCTGCACCTTGCTGACGCGCGAGCCACCACCGGCGGACGGCACGGCGGACGCGCCGGCGATCGAGCGCCCGAGCATGTCCTGGAAGATCGCGCGGGAGCGCTTGAAGCCCACCGTATTGACGTTCGCGATGTTGTCGCCGACGACATCGATCGCGTCGGAGTGAGCGCGGAGACCAGCAGCACCGGTGTTCAGAGAGCGGAGAATCGACATGGTGTTCTTCCTTCCTTCTTCTTCGTTTGAGATAAAGAGACCCTGAGGAACCGCTATCGCGGCTCGTTCACTGAGCGATCGAGGTCACGTCGCCGAGCATCACGCGCGCCTCCCCGATCACGATTTCCGGATAACCCTTCGCGTAGTCGATGCTGGTCACCAAGCCACTGACGGCCGTGCTTGCAGCTACCGGGCCACCCGCCGTGGTCGATGCAGAGACCTCGACGGTGTAGCGACCCACCGGCACGCGGTTGCCGTCCGCGCCCATCCCATCCCAAGTGAAGGTGCGGGACCCCGGGAACGTCGACCCGAGCTCCTCGCGCCGGACGACCGCGCCGTCCGCGTCGCGCAACGTGATGACGACCTTGTCCGCGCGCCCCGCGAGCGAGTACGGCACGCTCGAGGTGCCCGAGTCCGCGACGAAGACGCTCTTGGTGTCCGCCGAGACGTGCTTGCCGACGAGCCCGGAGACCTGCGTGTTCGCCAAGCTCGCGAGCCCGAGCTCGAGATGCGCCAGCGTGTCGTTCATCGTGACGAGCTTCTCGACGCTCGTCAGCTGCGAGAGCTGCGTGATCAGCTCCTTCGAGTCGGCGGGCTGCTCGGGGTCCTGGTTCTGGAGCTGCGCGACGAGCAACTTCATGAAGTCGTCGCGATTCATCGTCCCGTTCGGGTTCGTGGTCGTGGCCGCCACTGCCGCCTGGGAGACACCCAGATTCGACGAAACACTCGATACAGCCATGGTCAGGCCTCCTCTTCGAAATCACGGCGGCGCCGCTGCGTCCGCGAAAGGGTGGCGCGCGAGTCGCTGCCGACGTCGACGCGGAGAGAGCGGAACGCGAGCCCGCGCGAGGTGAACGCCTTGGCGAGCGTCGCCTCGAGGGCGCGCAGGGCCGCGGCGGTCGCGGTGCTCGGCGTGAGCGCGCGGAGCGCGATGCCGGCCGCGGAGACCGTGATCTCGAGGCGAATCGGGCCGAGCTCCGGGTGCGCGACCTCGATCGTGGCGTCCATGCCGCCCTCGCCGAACTCGACCTGCGCCGCCTGCGTGGAGACGAGCGACGGGACCGCGAGCGGGGACGAGACGAACATCGGCTGGGCCGCGACGGGCGGCGCGAAGACCTGCGGCGCGGGGAGCGCGGCGGGCGGCGCGGTGTGCGCGCTCGGGGCAGCGGAGCGCGCAGCGGCGAGCCGTACGAGCG
>CAIUAC010000188.1 GCA_903896985.1 uncultured Sandaracinus sp. | reverse complement strand
TCGACGGCCTTCATCAGGCCGATGTTGCCCTCTTGGATGAGGTCCAAGAACTGCAAGCCGCGGTTCGTATACTTCTTCGCGATGCTGACGACGAGACGCAGGTTCGCCTCGACGAGCTCGGCCTTCGCCTTCTCGGCGGAGCGCTCGCCCTCGTGCAGGTCGGTGTAGGTCGCGCGAAGAATGGCCTCGGGCTGGCCCATATCCTCTTCGACCTGCTTGATGGCCTGACGGGCCTCGCGGATCATCTCGGCCGAGGCATCGAAGTCGCCGGGCACGCAGCCGTGCTTCTCGGCGAGGCGCTTCTCGAGCGCCTTGTTGGTCGCGGCCTCGCGGATGATCCGACGGATCTCCTTCTCGTCGATCCCGCCGACGCGCCGCTCGGCCTCGCCGATCTGGCTCTCGGCGACCTCGATGCGGCGCACGTACGCCTTGATCGCCCCGACGATCTTGTCGACCTGCTTCTTGTTGAGGCGGATATCGCGAAGGACGTCGATGCGCTCGCGCCGCGCCTTCTCGAGGTGCTCGTCGAGGACCTTCTTCGTGCGGTCCGAGGCCTTGGCCTTCGCGGCCTCGCCGTCCGCGCGGAGCTTGGCGATCTGCCCCTCGATGCGCTTGACCTTGTCTATGAGGCGGATGACGCGGTTCTTCGCCTCCTCCTCGTCGAACTCCTGGCTCTCCTCGACATCACCGTCCTTGATGATGTCCTTGACGCGGACCTTGCCCTTCTTCAGGGCCTCCGCGAGGTCGATGATCTCCGCGATCCCGACCTTCGAGTTGAGCATGACCTCGAAGACCTTGGTCTCGCCCTCCTCGATCCGCTTCGCGATCTCGACCTCGCCCTCACGCGTGAGGAGCGAGACGCTCCCCATCTTGCGGAGGTACATGCGGACGGGATCGTTCGACTTCGTGTAGTAGGCCTCGTCGGCGGCGGAGGACGCCGCGGAGACCGTCGGCTTTCGCGGCTCGTCGTGCTCCTCGTGGATGTCGGAGCGTTCCGGCTTCTTCGAGCGCGGACGGTCGTCGTCGCTGTCGGAGTGGCTCGCCGCCGCCTTCTTCTTCTCGCCGCGCACCTGCGAAGCCGCATCGACGACCTCGATGTCCTCGTCGGCGAGCAACATCATCAGGTCGTCAATCTGCTCGCTCGTCACCATCTCGGGCGGGAGCGCGTCGTTGACCTCGTCGTAGGTCAGGAAGCCCTTCGCTTTGCCCTTGTCGAGGAGCGCCTGGACTTCCTTGCGCTCGCGGCTCTTGGCGCGCGTAGCGCTTGGCGCAGCGCGTCCGCCGGGCGAGGTCGTTCCCGCAGCGGTCCGTGAACCAGGCGACGTCGTGCCCGCCGCAGAGCGGCTGCCGGGCGAGCTCGTGCCCGCCGCAGAGCGGCTGCCGGGCGAGCTCGTGCCGGCCGCAGAGCGACTGCCGGGCGAGCTCGTACCCGCCGCAGAGCGCGTTCCTGGCGACGTGATCCCGCTCGCGGTCTCGGACGCGGAGTGGTCGCCTGCGCTCGACTTTCGGCTCGTCGCGCTCCGCGTTGCACGCCCGGCGGCCTTCGCCTTCGCGTCGTGACGCGCGCCCGCAACCCTGCCCGAGGCTTCGCTAGGCTTGGCCTCGGGAGCGGACTTGCGGGTGCTCTTTGCGCCCCCGCGCTCGGCCCCGACGGTCTTCTTGTCCACCATCTTCACCCCTTGACGGCTCACTTCTTGGCGCCCTGCGTCGCGAAGATCGCCGCGTGCAGCTCATCGACGCGGCGCTGGAGCGCCTCGGCTCCATCGTCATCACCGCGTCGGCGAGCTTGAAGAACCTGCTGCTTCACGTCGTCCAGTTCCCGCCTGAGCCCCGCGAGTTTGAGGCTAGGCAGTCCGTCCGTCAGGACGCGCCGTGCAGAGTCGCCGTCGTACTTTTCCAGGGACAGGCGCTCCTCTAACCACAGTCTGAACGGGTGATGGCCCACAGCGGCGAGCATCGCTGCCGCGTCGATTTCCCCCCGGCGGGTGCTCTCCCGGGCAGCTGCGACAATGGCCCGAAGATCCGGGCTCGTCAAAAGCTCTTCTAGACTTTTTGCGAGGTCCGTCTCGAAGAGCGTCGGCTGGTCGATCAGGGCGCCGACGAGCTCCCCCTCCAGAGGAGGAGGCTTGCGCTGGGGCGCGTGTCGCGCAGGAGTCGGCGCAGCCTCGGGGGAACCGGCCCCCTCCCTCGATCGACCGGGGAGCGCAGCGCTCCGCTCCTCCGGGGCGGCGCGCGCGGCCTGCGTTCGCCCGGGGCCACCCGCGGCACGCGCGGCCAGGAACCCTTGGCGAAGGCTGCGGCGCACCATGCCGACGTCCCCGATGGCGAAGCGTTGCGCGACGCGCTCGACGTAGAGCGAGCGCTCGACCTCGTTCTGAATCGCGCCGAGGAGCGGGCCGAGCGACTCGACCGCGGCGGCGCGCGCGTGGGGGTCGGCCCCCGCCGTCTCGGCAGCGTCTTCGATCAGGTGCTCGACCATGCCCGGCGCGTTGTCGAGCAGCGCGCGGAACGCCTCCGCCCCGCGATTGCGGAGGAAGGTGTCGGGGTCCTCGCCCTTCGGCAGCGTGACGACCTTCGCCGAGACGCCCGCCTCGCGGAACACCGGGAACGCCGCGCGCACGGCTTTGCGCCCGGCGTTGTCGCCGTCGAACACACAGACGACCCGCTCGGCGAAGCGTCGCAGGAGCTTCGCTTGGGCGAGCGTGAGCGCCGTGCCCATCGGCGCGACGGCGTTCTCGAAGCCCGCCTGATGGAGCATGACGAGGTCGAAGTTGCCCTCACACAGGAGCCCGACACCCTGCCGGCGGATGGCGACGCGCCCCTCGTGCAGCCCGAAGAGCGTCTCGCCCTTCTTGTAGAGCGGGCTCTCTGGGCTGTTGACGTACTTCGCGCCCGCCTCGCCCTCGGCGGGCTCCTTCTCGCCGGGCGGCGTCGCGAGCAGGCGACCGCTGAACGCGATGATCGTCCCGTGCACGTCGGCGATGGGGAACATCAGGCGATGCCGGAAGCGGTCGTAGTGCCCGTCGCGCGTGCGGCGCGGGACGACCAGGCCGACCTCCTCTGCTTCGGCGAGCGACCAGCCTTCCCGCGCGAGGTGCGTCGCGAGCGCGTCCCAAGAGTGCGGCGCGTAGCCGAGCTTGAAGTGCCGGGCCACCTCGGGCGTGACGCCGCGCTTGTCGAGCTCCGCCTGCGCCATGCCCCCGAGGTCGTGCTCCGTGAGCATCCGGACGTAGAAGTCCGTGGCGGCGCCCATCAGCGAGCCGAGGCGCTCCCTGCGCTGCCGGACGCGGCGCTGCTCCTGCGCGTCCTGCGTGTCCTCCTCGGGAAGCTCGATGCCGCCGCGCTCCGCGAGCTGCCGCGCGGCTTCTGGAAAAGAGCGACCTTCCAGGCGCATCAGGAAAGAGATGACATCGCCCGAGGCGCCGCAGCCGAAGCAATGGAAGAAGTGCTTGCTCGGCGTGACGTAGAAGCTCGGCGACTTCTCGTTGTGAAATGGGCAGAGCCCCTTGAAGCTCGCGCCACTCCGCGTGAGGCGCACGTACTCGCCGACCAACGCGGCGATGTCCGTGCGCTCGCGAATTTCGGCGATCTTCTCCTCTGAAAGCAGGGGCCCCTCGCGCGTGCGACTTCCCGCGCGGGTTGCGCGGAGCCGGCGCAGTGTAGGGAGCGCCCTGGTGAGATCAAGGAGAGCGCGCGGTGCTAACGTCCGGGCCATGGCGCGCCCGACGCTCAGCCTCTCTCTCCTGCTCGTCGCCCTGGGCGTCGCCTCGTGCTCGCGCGCAGCCGAGCCGACCTCGAACGACGACCCGCCGCAACCGTCGAGCGCGCCCACGCCGGAGAGCGAGCCCGTCGAGCCGACAGCAGCGGAGCGGGCAGCCGCCGCCGACTGCGGCAACAGCCCGGGCGACTGGTGCGCCTCGCCCCCAGGCGATGCTTGCGGCGGGCACCGCAACGCGGGGGCGTGCAGCGGGGACCCTCACTGCGAAGGGCGCCCCTACACGGGCGAGTCGTTCGTGGCGTGCCAGCTCGATGCGCGCTGCTTCGCGACGAACTGCCCGACCGTCGGCTGCGTCCGCCGCTGCGAGGAGCTGAGCCCGGCGGCCTGCCGAGCGAACGCGCCTCGCTGCAGCGTGGTGGGCAGCACCTGCGCACGCCGCGAAACGTGCCTGAGCGCCGAGCCCGCGGAGCCGGACACCGCGGAAGTGCCGGCGCCCGACGAAGGCGGCTGACCCGGCCGCGGTCATCTGCGACGCGTCAGCCGGGCGTCGCCGTGCTCTCGGCGCCCGCGCGGCGCGTGCTGAAGCCGAAGACCGTGTAGAGCGGGCAGCTACCGATGAGGCCAGTGGCGAGCGGTACGACGCCGAGCCATGCCCACGGGGTCGCGGGGCCGACGAACGCGAGCGAGATCACGCCGAGCCCGAGGACGACGCGCGCGACGCGCTCGAGGGCGTGTTCGTTGTTGGGGAAGATCTTCGAGGCCATGACGTCGCTCCTTCGGTCGGAGACGCAAAACGCGTCGCCCACCATCAGAGCCAGAGACCACGCAGAAGGGTTCGACCGCTCACGGTCGCCCCGCGACGCGCGATGGGATAACGTCGGGCGATGGCGACGAAGTCCCTCGCCGCGGTCCTCGCCAAGCGCGCGAGCGGCTGCCTCCTCTGCGGGCTGTTCGCGGCTCTTGCAGGGCTCACGCACGTCGGCAGCGCGCGCGCGCAGACGATCTCGTCGCGGTCGTGGTCGACCGTGCAGCCAGGAATGCGCCTGCTGACGGGGCGCACGACCTCGCCGACGACGCGCTTCTGGGCGCTCGAGGTCGCGCTCTGCACGGACTACGTGCACGTCGCCGCGACGAGCGCGCCGACCGCGCGGCGAACCGTGGCCGCGTGGGGCGCGGCTGCGGGCGTGACGGCTGCGGTCAACGGCGACTTCTTCCGGATGGACACCTCGACGCCGCAAGTCTACGGGCAGGCGGTCGGCGGCACCGGGCGTGTGTGGCCCGCGGGGCAGACGGGCGAGAGCACGACCGCGGCTTCGAGTTGGTACTACCGCCGCTACGGCTGGATCGCCTTCGGACCGAGCTGGGTCGACTTCGCGCACACCGCCGCTGTGAGGCGCGCAGGCGGCACGACGAGCGGCTTTCTGCCTGGCCGCGCGACGACGAGCGAGGTCCCCACGGGGACCGTCGCGCTGGTCAGCGGCTTCCCGGAGCTCGTGACCGAAGGCCACACGGTGACGTGCTCGAGCCCGACCGCGACGAGCTGTTTCCCCGACCGCAGCGATATGCGCGCCCGAAACCCGCGCACGGCGATGGGGCTCTCCGCTGACCGGCGCACCTTCTATCTCGTCGTCGTCGACGGCCGCTCGAGCATCTCGGCCGGAATGTACGGCACTGAGCTTGCGCACCTGATGGCGACGCTCGGCGCGTGGCAGGCGTTCAACCTCGACGGCGGCGGCTCGACGCAGCTCTGGCTCGACGGGCGCGGCACCTTGAACGTCCCTTCGGACGGCTCGCCGCGCCCCGTCGCCAACCACTGGGGGGTGTTCGCAGGCAGCGCGACCGGACGCCCGCGCGCGGCAGGAAGCTGCATCCCGCCTGAGCTCGACGAGTGCTTCGGGACATCCGCGGAGGGCGCCGCATGCGGCGAGCAGGAGGCGATCCTCGCGACGACGGATCTGGGTCGCACGACGGACATCGACGGCGATGGGCGCGCCGATCTCTGTGCCCGCGCTTCGGCCGGCTTCGGCTGCCAGGCGTCGACCGGCACGACCTTCTCCCCGGTCGGCCCCCGCATCGCCGCGCTCTCCGACGCGAGCGGCTTCGACGACCCCTCGTCGTACGCGACGCTTCGCACCGGCGACATCAACGGGGACGGACGCGCCGACGTCTGCGCCCGAAGCGCCACTGGCGTGTCGTGCTGGACCTCGACCGGCACGGGCTGGTCGGCGCCGATCGCGGGCCCCGCGCTCGATGACGCGCACGGCTGGAGCGCGCCCAGCCGCTACACGACGTTGCGCCTCGCGGATATCGACGGTGACGGCGATGACGACGTGTGCGCCCGTGCGGCGAGCGGCGTCCAGTGCTGGCTCTCGAGCGGCAGCGCGTTCGCCGCGACGCCCGTCGCAGGCCCGGCGTGGTCCGATGCCGCGGGCTTCGATGCGCCAGCCGCGTACGGCACGCTGCGCGTCGGCGACGTCGACGGCGACGGGGCCGATGACCTCTGCGCGCGCGCGCCGAGCAGCGGCCTCGAGTGCTACGCGTGGGACGGCGCGGCGCTCGCGCGGCACCTCGTCGGCCCGGCGTGGAGCGACGCGCGAGGCTTCGACGCCCCCAAGTACTGGAGCACGCTGCGGCTCGCCGACGTCGACGGGGATGGGCGCGCCGACGCGTGCATCCGCACCGCGACGGAGCTGCGCTGTCACTTGGCGAACGGCACAGGCTTCGCGTCCGCGGCCGAGTCAGTGGCCGCGCTCAGCGACGCCAGCGGCTGGAGCGCCCACGACAACTACGCGACCTTGCGCGCAGCGGACCTCGACGCGGACGGGGCGGACGAGCTCTGTGCGCGCGCGAACGCGGGGCTCCGCTGCTGGGATCGCGCCGCCGACGGGACGTGGACAGCGCTCAGCGGGCCCGCGCTCGGCGATGCCGACGGCTGGAACGCGCCGCGCTACTACGAGACGATTCGCCTCGGCGACGTGGACGCCGACGGGCGTGCGGATGTCTGCGCGCGCAGCGCGAGCGGGGTGATGTGCTGGTCGTCGACGGGCACCGGCTTCGGCGTGGCGCGCAGGCTCGCCGCCTACGCCGACGCGTCCGGTTGGAGCCGACCGCGCTACTACGGAACGCTGCGCCTCGCGGGCGGCTTCGCGTCGACGATGCCGACACTGGACGGCGGTGTTCCCGCCGATGCCGGCCTCAGCGACGCAGGGCGTGACGACGCTGGGCGCGACGACGCTGGGCGCGACGACGCTGGGCCCAGCCCGAGCGACGCCGGTCCCGACGCGCCGGGCGCGCTCCACGGAGGCTGCGCGTGTTCGGCCGGCACACGCGCTCACCAGGATGACAGGGAGCGTGCGTCGGGCTTCTGCGGCCTACTCGCGCTCTTGTTCGCCGCCCGCCTCCGACGGCGCGAGTAGCGCCCGCCTCGCCGATGAGCACCGGTCCGCCCCGCGCCGCCGTGCGCGCGACGGATGACCCCTGCGCCCTCAGGAGCTAGCGTTGCGCGCGCCGACGGCGCCACGCGACGACCGCGACGAAGCCCACCGAGGCAAACGCCGGTATGCCCCCCGACGCCCCTCCACCGGCGACTCCGCACGCACAGCCTGCGGGCGCCGGGCCCGCAATGCCCGCGTCGTGACCGGCGTCGAGTCCGCCGTCGACCAGAGCGCTCGTGCCGGCATCGGCTGAGATGCCCGCATCGTCTGGAACGCCAGCGTCATCGCCAACGACGACGTCGTGAATCGAGATCTCCGCACAGTGGTGGTAGAAGCAGCCGCCCGGGACGTTGAGCGGGTGGTTCGACATGAACTCGATCACCTGCAGCGTGCAGTGGTCGCACGTCACGCCCGCCGGCAGCGTGACCTCGAACGACTGCGGCCCGGAGAGCGGCGCGGTGTGGAGCAACGCGCCGTCCGCGAGCACTGGAAACACCGGCGGATCCATGATCGGCGCGCTCCCGCACGGCGTCGAACCAGCCGTCACGATCGGCTCTGCGGGAAGCTCGCTCCTGTCATTGACGGCCAGCGCGACGCGGTAGTGCCCCGCGTGGAAGATCGTCTCGTGAACGGTGATCGTGATGGTCTGCCCCGTCTGATACGCGGTGACCGCGCCCGTGCTGGTGCCGCCCGCACCATCGCCGCACGGCGGCATCTTCTGTGGGTCACCGAGCACGCCCTGCGAGAGCGAGGCCGACGGCTCATCGAGGACGAAGTGCGCCGCAGCATCATGCGGGGCTATCGCGGCGATCCCCACGAGCGCCGCCGCGCCCAGCCACCACCGAGCATTGCGTCGAGTCAGGTCGTTCATCGGCGTCGATCTCCCCGCACTCCTCCTCGGGCGCGATGCCCGCGCCGCAAGTGGGCCCCGCCGACAATCGCTCGACGCGCGACGACGCGGACG
>CAIUAC010000187.1 GCA_903896985.1 uncultured Sandaracinus sp. | reverse complement strand
TGAGCCGCGCCGCGCGCGTAGCAGGCGAGGCGCGCGAGGGCCCCGTCGACGCTCGGCGCCGGGATGCGCAGCCGCTCGAGCGTGCGCGCGAGCCGGGAGCGAGGGCTCGCTCCGTCGTCGTCGGTGCCGTCGTCGAGGACCTCGATCGTCGGCAAGTAGTGGTCGAGCGCGGCCTCGACGTAGCCGACCAGCCCGCCGAGGTTCGTGCCGATGAGGACGTGCCGGTCGGCGCCGAGATCCTCCACGAGGATGCGCCCGAAGACCTCCGAGCGCGCGATGCGGTCGTCGCGGTTGTTCACGACCGTGACGATCACCTCCGCAGGGTCGGTCGCCGTGCGGAGGGCGTCGAGGCCCATGCGGCGCCAGTTGCTGACGCAGCCGGTCCGCTCGTTCGCGCTCATGCCGTTCATGAAGCGGAGCCTGCGACCGCGGTACATCACGTCCGGGTAGGTCTTGAGCACCCCGAGATCCGGGACGACGTGCTCGGCCATCAGCGCGAGCGCCGCGTAGCGATCGACGCCGAAGTGCTCGGCCATCCGCAGCACGAGCGCGATGTTCCGGGGGTGCTCTTGGTAGGGGAAGAGGCCGAGCAGATCTGCGGGGAGCAGGTCGGCGGCGTGCGTCGGCACCGCGACGAGCTCCGTCCCCTTCTCTCTCGCGCGCGCCTCGAAGAGCGGCAGGAAGTTCACCTCGCTCGTGAAGCAGAGCCCGCCCCTCGGGATGAACGAGCCGATGACCTCGGCGACGTCGTGGCCCGCGGGCCCTTGGATGTCCTCGTGATCGGGGAAGGCGTTCGTGATCGTGGTGAGGTCATCGCGCATCCACTGGTGCGCGAGCACGTCCACGTAGTGCGGGTTCAGGGCCATGCACTCCCAGAGGAAGACCTCGGTCCCGAGGCGCGCCGCGAGCTCGACGAGGCGCGCCTGCTCCCAGATCGTCGCCTTGTCGTACGGCCGGTAGATGAACACCTCGAGCGGGCGCTGGCCCGGCACCGAGTGGATGAACATCGCCTCGCAGCCCGTGGTCTTCACCAGCGTCTGGAAGCCGAGGCCGTGGAAGAGCCCGGCCTTGATGCGCTCCGTGCCGGACTTGCCGCGGGTCCCCCAGCCGCCGATGCTCATCGGGATCTTCGAGCGTGCCGCGCGGATCCGGTGTCGGGCGGCGTACGAGCGCACGAGCATCGTGCCGAGCAAGGCGCCAGCGAAGGCCGCGAGGCCAGCGGGATTGCCGCCGGCGCGGGAGAGGAGCGCAGGCGCCTGCTCGCGCAGGAGCCCGAGGCCCGCGGCGAGCGCCTGCGCGCCGACGGTGAGCGCGCTGCCGAGGTCGAGCGCCGAGGCGACGTGCGGCGGGACCGCGTCGCCGGGGGCGCTCGGCAGGTGCGGGGCGAACTCGACCTCGACGCCGAGCTCCTCTCGCAGGGCGCGCACGTAGACGCGCCGCTCGGAGGGCTCCGTGCCACGGAGCGCGGCGAGGCGGAGCGCGGCGAAGCGCGCGTAGTGCCAGGTGAGGCGGACCCGGTTGCGCATGCGCGCGCCGAGGGTGGCTGGCGCGCGCAGCGTCGTGATGCCGTGGCTCGACGCGATTCGCACCGGCGTGGCCGCGCCGAGCGGCAGATCGAGCACGTCGTCCACCGTCGGCACATGGCGGCACCAGCCGCCTTGCTCGTCGACGGTGACGCGCTCGCCGGGGACGGTCGTCGCGGTGGCCTCGTCGAGGTGCGCCGGGTGCGCGCGGAGCGTGCCGCGGAGGGTGCGGCCGACCGTGTGCGAGAAGCCCTGCCGCTTGTTGGGGGCGCGATGGCGCACCTCGTGGAGCAGGCGCCAGAGGCGTGTGCGCAGCCGGTCGCCGAGGCGGATGCGATAGCCCGCGCGCGTGACCTCGGCGTCGAGCCCGAAGCCGTCTCGCGCGAGCTCGCCGAGGACGCGCGCCATCCACGCGGGGTCGCGCGCGCGGAGCGCTGCGCTCTCTGGCAGGGAGGCGAGGTGCAGCTCGATGACGCCGCTCCGCGGCGCGCGGGCGAGCAGCGCGGCGAGGGTGGCGGTGACGACCTTGCGATCGGGGTCGGTGGTCGAGTCGATCCGCTCGACGGCGGCCGCGATGGCCTCTTGAACCCTCGGGGTCACGTCGCGCCGCGCCTTCGCTGCGCGCAGCAGCCACAGCATACGCGGGGCGAGATCGGGGGTGTCGGGGTGCGCCTCGACGGCCCGCGCGCAGGCGTCTGCCGCGACCTCGAGCACGAGCGCGTCGTGGTCCTGCCGAAACGCTGCGAGCAGCAGCGGGTCGAAGACGTCGGACTGATGGCAGCCCGCGAGGACGGCTCGCAGCCCGACCGCGCGCACGCGAGGGCTCTCCTCGAAGTGCGCGGTGCCGCCGACCGCCAGGACCCGCAGCAGCGGCTCGGCGCCGAGGCTCGCCGCTCCCTCGACCAGCGCCATGCGCACGAGCTCGCTCGGGTCGTGCGCGTCTTGGAGGGAGGTGAGCAGCGTGAGGCGGCCGGGGAGCGACGCGGACTCCCACAGGAGCTCGATCGCGCGAGCGCGCACGAGCGCGTGGCTCAGCGCGGCGGTCGTGGTGCGCGGCCGCGCGTGACGCGTGAGGAACGCGCGCGCGTCGTCCGGGGACATCCAGCGCACGACGAGCAGCGCGTCGCGCACGAACAGCACGTGCTCCTCGGGATCGTCGGCGCGCGCCACGACGCTGCTCATCACCGACGCGGGCAAGCCCACCGTCATGCGAGGCCCCACCGCCGCTCGCGTCAGGCCCGTCGCCGCGCGGAGCGCGCACGTCGCGGTCTGCCAGCGAGGGTGCTCGACGCCCCGCAGCAGGGCCTCCTCGAGCGTCGCCGACAGGCCCCCTGCGCTGAGCCCCGCGCGCTCGCGGACCGGCGGCTCTGCCCTCCCGAGCTCGTCAGCGGCCGTGCTGAGGAACTGGAAGCCGAGCTCGATCAGGATGCCGTGTCGCTCGGCGCGGCGGGCCTGCCGCTCGACCAGCACATCGCTGTCGAAGTAGCGCTCGAGCGCCGCTTGGTCGCGGCGCCGCTCGCGGGCATCGGTGATGGTCCGGTCGAGGTGCTCCGAGATGGCGCGGCGGCGAGAAGGGCGGTCGGGGACCCTCGCGAGCAGGGCGAGCAGCTCGTCGAGGGCGCGTTGGTCGCTCTCGAGCTCCCCGTGGAGCAGCCACATCGCGCGCGGGACCGCCGCGACGAGCAGGGCGCTCGCGACGGGACCGTCCGGCGCACCGTCGAACGCCGCTGGCACGACGGCAGCCAGTCGGCGCGCGAGCTCGCGGAGCGACTCCGGGCGCAGGCGCGCGGAGAGCAGATCGACGTCGTGGGCCAGCGTGGCCTCGACGCGCCGCGCGCGGCTCTCGGGCGCCGCCTCGAGCGCGAGCTTCCCGGACGCGATGCGGGTCGTCTCAGTCATCAGCAGGTTCCCTTTGCGTCGCGTCTCATCGCGGCCCCGATGGCGGATAGCCCGCGACGCCGAGCATCCCCGCAAAGCTTGCGTCGGCGGGCGAGAAGTCCACGAGACCGCGGCCGTCCCAGAGGTCGACGCGCAGCGTGACGAGCGCGGTCGCGTCCGTCGCGCCGGCGCGCAGAAAGAGCGTCCCCGAGAGCCCGAGCACGAGCCGCGCGGCCGGGCCGAGCACCAGCTGCAGCGCGAGGTCGACCGTGAGGTCGTGCCGCGCGTACTCGGTCTTTCGATCGGCGTCTCGGAACCGCCAGCTCGGCCGGTAGTCGAGGCGCACCCACAGCGAGCGCGGCGCGAACAGGTCGGCGATGCCCGCGACGCTGAGCTCCGCGCTGACCTGATCGAGCGAGCTGAGGTCCGCGTTGGTCGCCGCCGCTGCGCCGACCTCGAGCCGCGCGTCGGGCGCGGGCGCGAAGCGAAGCGCGAGCGACGGGAGGAGCTGCACCGGGTGATCGCGGCGATAGACGTTCCACACCTCGAAGTCGGCCTCAGCGCCCGCGGGCAGCGTGGGCTCACTCTGGTGGGTCGCCTCGAGGCGCAGGCGCGGCGTGAGCGTCAGCGCGTCCGAGAGGTCGATGGGCCGATCGACGCGCGCGCTGCCGCCGACGGCAAAGGCGCTTTGGGCTGGCAGCCCGTCGACGCGCGCGGCGAGCCCGAGGCGGAAGCCGAGGAGCGGATCGGTCGCGTCGAGCCGCACGCGCGCGCCGAGCGCCGGCGGGAGCGTGAGGCGGGCGCGTAGCTCCACGTCGGTTCGCAGCCAGAGCGCGCCGGGCAGGAGCGCGAGCCGGTGCGTGCCGGTGACGCCGACGTAGCTCGTCGGGCGGGCGACGTTGTCGGAGTCGCTGACGTCGTGCGAGAGCGCGCCGACGCCGAGCGAGAATGTGCCGAGCGTGCCGGGCTCGCGGCGGTAGCCGAGCGCGGGCGGCTCCCAGTCGGCCGCGGCGACAGCTGCGCTGGTCGCGCGATCAAGCGGCGCAGGCGGCTCGCGCGGAGCCTCTGGCGCGCGCGTCGGCGGGAGCTCCCGCGGGACCCTTAGGCGTGCGCGGACGAGGACCGCGCCGCGGGTCGCGCCGACGGTGAGGACGAGGCTTCCGGTCGCCTCGAGCGTGAGCGGGACCCAGCGCGGCGCGCCCACGGAGCCGGGGCGTGAGGGGAGAATCCGGGCCTGCGCGCGCGCCGTGGGGAGCTCCACGCGGGAGCGCTCGCTGCCGGCGGATGAGCTCAGCGTGACCGACGCCTCGGCCGGTGCGTCGCCGAGCGCGCGCAGCTCGAGCTCGACCGCGCCGGGGCCGAGCACGTGGTAGACGACCTCGTCGCCGCCGCTCGCGACGTGCGCGTCGAACCGCGACCGGAGGGCCTCGCGGAGGCCGGGAGCGACGCCGACGGAGCCCGCGGAGGCCGAGGCTTCCGTCAGCTCGAGCAGCAGCGGGAGCGCGGAGCCGGCTGCGGGCGACGGGACGCTGCGCCGCTCGCCGCCGCGGAGTCGCTCGACGCTGGTCAGCGTCTCGCCGACGCGCACCTCGAACTCGCACGCGGATTCGCTCGAGGCGGCGTCGCCTGCTTCGACGCAGCGGAGCTCGATCGGCGCGCTCGCTGGCGCCCCGCGGAGGCTGGCCCGTTGCCCCGGGCGGAGCAGCAACGCGCCGTCGCCGGGGCTGAGGCCGAGCAGGGCGCG
>CAIUAC010000186.1 GCA_903896985.1 uncultured Sandaracinus sp. | reverse complement strand
CGCTGCTGCGCAGAGTCCCGCTGCTGCGCAGAGTCCCGCTGCTGCGCAGAGTCCCGCTGCTGCGCAGAGTCCCGCTGCTGCGCAGAGTCCCGCTGCTGCGCAGAGTCCCGCTGCTGCGCAGAGTCCCGCGGTCGCCCCGACTCCCGCTCCGCCCCCTCTCCCGCCCGGGGAGAGGGCTGGGGAGAGGGCCGGGGAGAGGGCTGCGCTGACGGCTCCGCGATCCCGAACGGCGACGCGCTCGGCCCTTCCTCGTAGGCGCGGGGCTCGCCCCCGCTCGACGCGAGGAACGCCGCGAGCGAGGTCGGCGCGTCGCTCTCGTCTGCGCGCTCGCTCGGCCCGGGCCCGACGCGCGCCGCCCAGAATCCCTGCCCGCGCGCCGCGGGGCCGCCCCAAGCGCTGGTCCCGAGGCCGTGCGCGAGCGTGCGCGTGATGGCGTCGAGCACCGCGCGCCCGCGAGCGAAGCGCACCTCGGCCTTCTGCGGGTGCACGTTGACGTCGACCTCGCGTGGGTCGAGCGTCACGTGCACGACGCCGCTCGGGAAGCGCCCCGGCGGCAGCACGCTCCCGTAGGCGAAGGCGACCGCGCGCGCGAGCGTGCGCTCCCGGACGGGCCGCCGGTTGACGAAGGTGTGCAGCCCCGTCGTCCCCGAGCGCGCGCGCTCAGGCGCATCGAGCAGCGCCTCGACGTGCACTCCGTCGCGCGTCCCCTCGAGGTGCGCGAGCGCGGGAAGCTCCAGCACCTCGCGCGTGCGGCTCGCGAGATCGGCAGACGGCAGATACGCGCGCGCCGGGCGCCCGTCGCGTCGTAGCTCGAGGTGCAGCGCCGGGTGCGCGAGCGCCACGCGCACGAGCACCTCGGCGATGTGCGCGCTCTCGGTCGCCGCCGCGCGCAGGAACTTCCGCCGCGCGGGCACGTTGTAGAAGAGGTCCCGCACCTCGACGCTCGTCCCCGGGGCACAACCGACCTCGGTGACGATCGGCACCCCGCCGCCATCGACCGACACGCGCGTGCCGCCGCTCGCCGCGCGCGTGCGCGTCGTGATCAGCAGCCGCGCGACCGACGCGATCGACGGCAGCGCCTCGCCGCGGAAGCCGAGCGTGCCGATCGTCTCGAGGTCCTCGATCGAGCGCAGCTTGCTCGTCGCGTGCCGCCGCAGCGCGAGCACCGCGTCGTCCGCGTCCATGCCCTCGCCGTCGTCGGTCACTCGGACGAGCTCGAGCCCGCCGCCGCCGATCTCGACGATGATGCGCGTCGCGCCGGCGTCGACGGCGTTGTCGAGTAGCTCGCGCACGATGCTCGCGGGGCGCTCGACGACCTCCCCCGCGGCGATCTGATCGGCGAGCGCATCGTTGAGCACTTGGATGCGTCCCATCGCGCTCCCCCATATCGCGACGCGCCGCGGCGAGCAACGCGCGGCTCGCCCACGCCGCCGCGTCTTCACGCGCGTTAAGCTGGCGAACTCACTGCGGAAAGACAGGCATTCCGTTGACCGTGGCGAGGGCCGATGTTAGTTTCGAGCCGCTCTTCGAGCCGCGCGCGACATGAAAGCCTGCCCCAGCTGCAAGACGCAATACCCGGGCGGCGAAGTCTTCTGCCCGCTCGACGGCGGACGTCTCGTCAGCGCCTCCGCGCTCGCGCTCGGCGCGACCTCGGCCGATCCGCTGATCGGCTCGGTGCTCGGCGACCGCTACAAGATCCTGCGTCGCATCGGCGAGGGCGGGATGGGCATCGTCTACGCCGCAGAGCACATCGTCATCGAGAAGCACGTCGCGCTGAAGGTGCTGCGCGACGACTTCAGCTCGCGCCCGGACGTCGTCGAGCGCTTCCGCCAAGAGGCGAAGAGCGCGTCGCGCATCGGTCACGAGAACATCGTCGACATCTCGGACTTCGGCGAGACGCCGCACGGCGCGAGCTACTTCGTGATGGAGATGCTCGAGGGCGAGGACCTCGCGGACATCCTCGGGCGAGAGGGCACGCTGTCGCCCGCGCGCGCGACGAAGATCCTGCTGCAGTGCTGCAAGGCGCTCGGCGCCGCGCACACCAAGGGCATCGTTCACCGGGACATGAAGCCGGAGAACATCTTCCTGATCAAGCGAGCGGACGCCCCTGACTTCGTCAAGATCGTCGACTTCGGCATCGCGAAGATGAGCGACATCGAGACGGCCGGCGCGCCGGGCCGGAAGCTGACGAAGACCGGCATGATCTTCGGCACGCCCGAGTACATGTCGCCGGAGCAGGCCGCCGGGAAGCCGCTCGACCATCGCGTCGACATCTACGCGCTCGGCGTGATCCTCTTCGAGGTGCTGACGGGGCGCGTGCCGTTCGTCGGCGACACGTTCATGGGCGTGCTGACGCAGCATATGTTCGAGCCCGTGCCGCTGCTGCGCGAGACGAACCCGCACGTGAAGGTCCCCGCGGAGCTCGAGGCCGTGATCCTCAAGGCCCTCGCGAAGGACCCCGAACACCGCTACCAGACGATGGTCGAGCTCGGCGTGAGCCTCGCGTCGGCGATGGACCTCTCGGTGCCGTTCCCCGTCGAGGGGGGCACGATGATGGGCTACGGCGAGGCCGTGAAGACGAAGGCGCGCCCCCCGCGGGTGTTGCGCGTGGAGTCTGCGCTCACGCAGGAGGCTCCGACGGTGGGCAGGGGCGGGAAGGGCCTCGTCATCGGCGGGATCGCCGCGGCGCTGCTCGTCGCCGGCGGCGTCGCTGCGTGGGTCGCGACGCGCCCGCCGACCGATACTCCCGCGGTCGCCGTGGCGGACTCGGGTGTCACGCTCACGACGTCGGACGCCGGCAGCGGCAGCGGCAGCGGCAGCGCCCCGCCGGTCGAGGCGGACAGCGGCGCGGTCGTGCCCGCGGCGGTCGATGCGGGCCCGACGGCGCTCCCGAACATCTCCGTGACGGTGACGACTCGACCGGCGGGCGCGCTCGTCACCGTCGATGGTCGCGGCACCGTCTGCGAAGAGACGCCGTGCACCTTCGCGACGCCGCTCGGTGAGGCGATCATGCTGCGGGCTCGCAAGGGCCGCGCGTCGGCTTCGCGCATGCTCAGCCCAACGGCGGACCTCGACCTCGAGCTCTCGCTCGCCGGTGGACATACCGGGGGTGGTGGAGGCGGTGGCGGTGGCGGTGGCGGTGGTGGCGGCGAGTTGAAGATCCCGGAGTGGACCAAGCTCCAGCCGTGACGCGCCGCTCCTAGCCAGCGAGCGCGAAGTACGCGGTCAGCACGGCGTAGACCGGCGAGAGCACGAGGATGGCCGCAGCCGCGTAGCGGAAGAACGACGGCATCCGCACGTCCATCTCCTCGGCGATCGCCTTCACCATGAAATTCGGACCGTTCCCGATGTACGTGTTCGCGCCCATCAGCACCGCGCCGCAGCTGATGGCGGCGAGGTAGAGGCTCGGGACGCCGATGACGTCGCCGTGGAGGCCGAGCCCCTGCGCCGCGCTGAGGAACGTCAGGTAGGTCGGTGCGTTGTCGAGCACCGAGGAGAGCCCGCCCGCGGTCAGGAAGAACTGCCACGGTCGCGTGATGCCGAGCTCGCCGCCGCGCGCCTCGAGGAGCGCGAGCGCCGGGACCATCGTCACGAAGATACCGAGGAAGAGGACGGCGACCTCGATGATCGGCGCGTAGGTGAAGCCGTTCGCCTTCCGCGGCGCCTTCGGACCGAGCAGCGCGGACGCCGCGGCGCCTCCGACCATGAGCAGCTCGCGGTACGGCGTCGGCAGGAAGACCGCGCCGACGATCAGCGCGAGCAGCCCGAGGTTCGGCAGCCCCTCGAGGCCGAGCGGCACCGCCTGCGCGGCATCGTGCGCGAGCGCCTCGGCGCGCTCTCGTCCGTACGCGCGACGGTCGAGCACGAAGAAGAGCGCGAGCAGATAGCCGACGGCGAGCAGCCACACGGGCAAGAGGTGCAGCGTCCAGCCGAACGGCACTCCCCGCAGGTAGCCGATGAAGAGCGGCGGGTCGCCGAGCGGCGTCAGCAAGCCGCCGCAGTTCGACACCACGAGGATGAAGAAGAAGGGGATGTGCGCGGTGTTGGCGCGCTGTTGGTTCGTCCGTAGGACCGTGCGGATCAGGACCATGCTCGCGCCGGTCGTGCCGATGACGTTCGCGAGGAGCGCGCCGACGGCGAGCAGCGCCACGTTCGTCAGCGGGGTCGCGCGCAGATCGCCCGTGATGCGAAGGCCGCCGGCGACGACGTAGAGCGCGCCGAGGAGCGTCACGAACGACGCGTACTCGACGAGCGAGTGCCCGAGCGTGCGCGGCGCCGCGAGCAGCAGATAGACCACGACGGGCGCCGAGAGCAGCCCTCCGACGAGCGCCTTGTGGCGGTTCTTCTCCCACCAATGAGGCGCCGCGAGCGGCAGCACCGCGATCGCGAGCAGCAGCAGCGCGAACGGGAGCACCGCGTAGAGGGGAGTCGTGCGCCCGAGGTCGTGCATGCGCCCGCGAGGCTACGCCGGGCGCCGTGGTGAAGCCAAGGTCAGCAGGTCGGGTTCGTGGAGCAGGTGTAGCCGACCATCGGGACATCGCAGCACTTCGGCGTGCCGCCGCTGCAGATGTCGCCGCAGGCTCCACAGTTCGTGGCGCTGCGCGGGGTCTCGCAGTCGGCGGGCCCGCCGCAGTCGAGCGTCGCCGCCCCGCACGTGCACGCGTAGCTGCCGGGGTTGTTCATGCAGGTGCCGCCCGCGCCGCATGGGGTGCCGCTCAGGCACTCGTTGATGTCCGTGCAGGTGCCGCCGCTCATGGGCGCGGAGAACCCGGCGTCACAGGTGCAGATGTAGCTGCCGACGGTGTTCGCGCAGGTGAGGGTCGCCGTGCCGCAGGGCGTGCCGGCGGTGCACTCGTTGACGTCGGTGCAGGTGCCGCCCGTCGGCGGGGCGGAGTAGCCCGTGTTGCAGCCGCAGGTGTAGCTGCCCGGGGTGTTCAGGCAGGTGAGCCGCGCGGTGCCGCAGGTCGCCGCGACGAGGCACTCGTCGACGTCGCTGCAGGTCCCGCCGTTGACGGGGGCCGTATAGCCGGGGTCGCAGGTGCACGCGTAGCTGCCCGAGTTGTTCACACAGTTGAGTCGCGCGGTGCCGCAGGTCGCGGCGACGAGGCACTCGTCGACGTCCACGCACGTCGCGGTGAGCCCGCTGCCGGAGAGCACGAACCCTGCGCCGCACGTGCAGGTGTAGCCGCCGGAGCTGTCTACACAGGAGTTGACGACCCCGCCGCCGAGCGTGCGGCCGCACTGCGCGGCGGTCGCCATGCACTCGTTGATGTTGATGCACGTGGCCGTCGGCCCGCTGCCCGACGCGACGAAGCCGGGCCCGCAGGTGCAGGTGAAGCTGCCGGAGGTGTCTGCGCAGGCGTTGACGCCGCCCCCGCCGAGCGTGCGCCCGCACTGCGCTGCCGAGGCCGCGCACTCGTCGACGTTGACGCAGGTCGCGGCGAGGCCGGTGCCCGAGAGCGCAAAGCCCGCGCCGCAGGTGCAGGTGTAGCTGCCGGAGGTGTCCGCACAGGCGTTGACGCCGCCGCCGCCGAGCGTGCGCCCGCACTGCGCGACCGTGCCGCACTCGTTGACGTTGACGCACGTCGCGGTGAGCCCACTGCCCGAGAGCACGAAGCCCGCGCCGCAGGTGCAGGTATACCCGCCGGAGGTGTCCGCGCAGGCGTTGACGCCGCCGCCGCCGAGCGTGCGCCCGCACTGCGCGACCGTGCCGCACTCGTTGACGTTGACGCACGTCGCGGTGAGCCCGGAGCCCGAGGCGATGAAGCCCCCGCCGCACGCGCAGGTGTACCCGCCCGAGGTGTCGGTGCAGACGTTGACGCCGCCGCCCCCGAGGGTGCGCCCGCACTGCGCGGCGGTGCCCACGCACTCATCGACGTTGACGCAGGTCGCCGTCAGCCCCGAGCCCGAGGCCACGAAGCCCGCCGTGCAGGAGCACGTGTAGCCGCCGACGGTGTTCGTGCAGAGGTTCGCCGGCGTCAGGTTGCGGCCGCAGGCGGTTGCGGGCGTGCACTCGTTGCTGTCGATGCACGTCGCGGTCGCGCCGCTGCCCGAGGCGAGGAAGCCCGCCGCGCACGCGCACGTGTACGCGCCCGGCGTGTTCGTGCAGACGTTCGACGCGCTCAGGTTGCGGCCGCAGGAGGTCGCGGGCGTGCACTCGTTGACGTCGGTGCAGTCGTGTCCGTCCGGGCTCGTGAAGCCGGTGAGGCACGCGCAGGAGAACGAACCGACGGAGTTCGTGCACGCCGAGTTCGTGCCGCACGGGGTCCCGGCGGTGCACTCGTTGATGTCGGCGCAGGCGACGCCGCTGCCCGAGTAGCCCGCGTTGCAGGTGCACCCGAAGCCGCCGCCGGACGCCACGCACGTCGCGTTCGGCGAGCAACCGACGCCGCACGCGCCGCAGTTCGCGGCGAGCGAGAGGTCGGTCTCGCAGCCGGTCGGCGCGCTGGTGTCGCAGTCGTCGCGCCCCGTCGAGCAGGTGTCGATCGCGCACGAGGCCATCGCGCAGACCGAGCTCGCGAAGGGCAGCGAGCAGACGTTGCCGCAGTTGCCGCAGTTCGTCGCGTCGACGCGCAGATCGACGCAGGCGCCGCCACAGCAGGTCTGGCCGTCGGCGCAGATGGCGCCCCCGCCGCACGAGCACACGCCCGTCGCGCAGGAGTCGACGCGCGTGCCGTAGAGGGCCGTGCAGTCGTTGCCGCAGTTGCCGCAGAACGCGAGATCGGTCTGGAGGTTGTGGCAGCCCTGCGCAGGGCAGCAGGTGTCGCCGACGGTGCACTCGGGCCCGGGCACGGCGCCCGTCGTGCACTGGCAGGTGCCGCCCGCGCAGACGTCCGACGCGAGGAAGTCGCACGCCTGTCGGCAGCCGCCGCAATGGAAGAAGCTGTTCGCGTACTGCGCGGCGCAACGACCCGCGGCGCAGCCCGTCTCGCCCGGGCGCGCGAGCACGCACGCGTTGTAGGGATCGGTGCCCGTCGGGCTCGGCTCGTCGACGCGCCCGTCGCAGTTGTCGTCGATGCCGTTACAGATCTCGGCCGAATACGGCACGATCGCCGCGTTGCCTTCGCAGCCCGCGGGCTCGACGTAGCCGTCGGCGTCGGTGTCCTCCGAGCACGGCGCGTCCATGCCATCGCAGTTCTCGTCGAGGCTGTTTCCGCAGACCTCGAACGCGTGCGTGCCGAAGCGCGCGCCGCCCGGCGGGACGTCGTTGCAGTCCGTGCCGCCCGCTGCGGCTGCGATCTCCCCGTCGCCATCCGCGTCGTTGGGGAGGCACGGGGTGTCCGCGCCGTCGCAGTTCTCGTCGACGGCATTGCCGCAGATCTCGCGGGCGCGGGGGCCGACCGTCGGATCGCAGTCGTTGCAGTCGCAGCCGGCCGCGCCGCCCGTGAGCGCGCAGTCTTCGGCGCCATCGGCGTCGAGGTCGTTGCTCGCACACTCCGTCAGCTCGTCGATCAGCCCGTTGCAGTTCTCGTCGCTCGGCACGCCGCCCTCGGGCGTGCAGACCTCGAGCGAGGGCTCGCCGGTCACGTCGGGGTGGATCGCCGGGTTCGTGTCGTCGCAGTCCGGCGAGCCGCCGAGCTCGCGATCGGCGGGGAAGCCATCGCCGTCGCGGTCACACTGGGTGTCGACGCCGTCGCAGTTCTGGTCGATGCCGTCGCCGCAGACCTCGATCGCGTTCGGGTTTCGGCCGGGGTCGGTGTCGGCGCAGTCGCACGCGCCGGTGTCGCCGACGCCGCACGCTTGGTAGCCGTCGCCGTCGAGATCGCCGCACGCGGTGTCCGTGCCGTTGCAGTCCTGGTCGATGCCGTCGGCGCAGATCTCGTCCGCGCCGGGGTAGATGTGCCCGTCTGCGTCGGCGGGCGCTGCTGGGCAGTCGGAGCCGATGCAGCCGCGGCAGTCGACGCCGACGCCGCCCGCGCAGGCGTGGTCGCACGCGCGAGTGCCCATGGCCCCGTCGGGATCGAGGCAGGACACGGCGCCCTGCGCGGGGAAGCCGTCGCCGTCGCCGTCGGCCGCGGCGGGCAGCTCGACGAGCAGGGCGGTGTCGTTGATGACGCCTGAGATCGAATAGCAGCGCGTCGCGATCGTGACCCCGTCCGGGCCCTCGCCGCGCACGTTGACGATCACGTCCTCCGGGCCGACGAACGACACCGCGACGCGGATCGGGGCGTCGCTCGCGAGCGTCGCCGCGTCGCGCGTGACGGTCTGCGCGACGTGCGCGGGCGCTGACGAGCCGTCGCGCAGGATGACCTCCACGGAGATCGAGCGGATGTCCGTGCGCGCGTGCACGTCGAGCAACAGCGCGTATTCCTGCGGCTGGCAGCCGAGGAGCGCGGCGAGCGAGATGGCGAGGGCGAGCGCTCCGGCGCGCCGAAAGTAGGTGAAGCGTGCAGTCACGCGACCAGCATATCAGAGGTGCCCAGCGATGGGGCCGCCGCGGGAGGCCGCACCGCGCGCGACCTGCTAGCTTCGCCGCCGATGAACGAAGCGGCCCTCGCGAAGACCCTCGCGGATCTCGAGTGGACGCGCGTCGTCGCCGCCGTCGTCGCGCGCTGCGTCGGTCCCCTGCGCGGCGCGGTGGAGCTGCCGCTCGCCTCGACGTTGGAAGGCACGGAGCGCGCGCTCGGCGAGGCCGCCGAGGCCGCGGACGTGCTCGGCACCGGCGAGCCGCCGCCCCTCGAGGGGCTGCGCGACCTGCGTGAGCACCTCGCGCGCGTCGAGCGGATGGGCGCGCTCGATGCGCCGGCGCTCAACGACGTCGTCTCCGTCGTCGCCGCGGCCCGCGCGCTGCGGCGCTTCCTCGGGATGCGGCGCAAGCGGCTGCCGCGGCTCTTCGAGGTCTGCTCCACCGACCCGACGCTCGAAGATCGG
>CAIUAC010000185.1 GCA_903896985.1 uncultured Sandaracinus sp. | reverse complement strand
CCGGCGGGCTCGCCGTCTGGGAAGCTCTTTCGCCTACGCGGCAAGGGGATCCAGGTCTTCGGCGGCGTCGGCAAGGGCGATCAGCTCGTCAAGGTCGTGGTCGAGGTGCCGGAGCCCGGGCAGCTCTCGAAGAACGCGCAGCGCCTGATCGAGGCGCTCGCCGTCGAGCTAGGCGAGCAGCCCTCGCCGGAGCAGCGCGGCTTCCTCGACAAGCTCAAGGGGCTCTTCGGGTGACCCTCGATGTGTCGCGCTTCGACCGCGCGCTCGCAGACGCCGACCCGCTGCGGGTCGAGGGCCGAGTGCGCTCGCTCGTCGGCTTGGGCATCCGCGCGGCCGTGCCCGGCGTGCGCGCGCGCGAGGTCGTCGAGATCGTGCGGCGGGGCGCGGAGCCGCTGCTCGCGGAGGTCGTCGGCTTCGTCGAGGACGACGCGATGCTGCTGCCGCTCGGCAAGGCGGACGGCATCGGCGCGGACGACCCAGTGCGCCCGACGGGGCGCCCTTTTGCCATCCGCGTCGGCGAGGGGCTGCTCGGGCGGGTGCTCGACGGGCTCGGGCAGCCGCTCGACGGCGGCCCGCCGATCGAGGGCGAGCTCTACGAGGTGATGCGCCCGCCGCCGAACCCGATGACGCGGGCGCGCATCACGCGGCCGATGCCGGTGGGCGTGCGCGCGCTCGACGCGCTGCTGACCGTCGGCGAGGGGCAGCGCGTCGGGCTCTTCGCGGGCTCGGGCGTCGGCAAGTCGACGCTGCTCGGGCAGCTCGCGCGGCAGGCGGACGCGGACGTCTTCGTCGTGTGCCTGATCGGCGAGCGCGGGCGCGAGGTGCGCGAGTTTCTCGAGGATTCTCTCGGCGAAGAGGGGCGCCGCCGCGGCGTCGTGATCTGCGCGACGAGCGACGCGCCGGCGCTGGTGCGGCTCGAGAGCGCGTACGTCGCGACGGCGATCGCCGAGTGGTTCCGCGACCACGGGCAGCGCGTGCTCTTGATGATGGACTCGGTGACGCGCTTCGCGCGCGCGGGGCGTGAGGTCGGGCTCGCGGCGGGGGAGCCGCCCGCGCGGCGCGGCTATCCGCCGAGCGTGTTCGCGGCGCTGCCGGGGCTGCTCGAGCGCAGCGGCACGAGCGAGCGCGGCTCGATCACGGCGTTCTACACGGTGCTCGTCGAGGGCGGCGACCTCGAGGAGCCGATCGCCGACGAGGTGCGCGGCATCCTCGATGGGCACGTCGTGCTCGACCGCTCGCTCGGCGCGCGCGGCCGCTGGCCCGCGATCGACGTGCTCGCGTCGCTCTCCCGCGTGATGGACGCGGTGACGACGGCGCCGCACCAGAGGTCCGCGCAGCGCCTGCGCGAGCTGCTCGCGCTCTACGAGCAGAAGCGCGACCTCGTCTCGCTCGGCGCCTACAAGAAGGGCAGCGACGCGAAGCTCGATCACGCGCTCGCGAAGATCGACGCGATCGAGGGCTTTCTACGCCAAGGGCGGCACGAGCGGGCGGGCTTCGACGACACCGTCGCGCTCCTCGCGAAGCTCGTATGAGCGCCCTCGACGCGGACGTCCTGATCGCGGGCGCGGGGCTCTCGGGGCTGTCGCTCGCCGTCGCCCTGCTCGACGCGGGGCTGCCGAAGACCTCGCGCATCCTGCTCGTCGACCCGCGCGAGACGCTCAGCGGCGAAGACCGCACCTGGTGCTTCTTCGACGTGCTGCCGCACGCCTTCGAGGACGCCATCGCGCACCGCTGGACGCGCTGGCGCGTGCGCGACCGCCACGCCGAGGTCGTGCGCGCGAGCGACGGACTCGCGTACTGCCACCTGCCCGGCGCGCGCTTCTACGCGCACGCCCTCGCGCGCCTCGAGGCCGCGGGCGCGCAGGTGCGCGTGCTCTCGGGCACGACCGTCGAGGCGCTCGACGACCGCGGCGCACACGTCGAGGCGCGCACGAGCGCCGGCGTCCTCCGCGCGCGCCTCGCGATGGACTCCCGCCCTCCGCCGCTCGTCGAGGCTGCGGCTAGTCCGCCGCGCGTCGAAGCCCCGACGAGTGCGCAGCGCGACCGCCACGTGCGGCTCCTCCAGCACTTTCGCGGGCGCGTCGTGCACACGCAGACTCCCGCGTTCGACTCCGACACCGCGACGCTGATGGACTTCGATGTCACGCGCGAGCACGGGATCCACTTCGTCTACGTGCTGCCCTTCGACGCGCACACGGCGCTCGTCGAGAGCACGTTCTTCACTGGGCAGCTCCTGCCTGAGTCGGTGTACGAGCGCGCGCTCGACGACTGGCTCGCTGCGCGCCTGCCGCACCATCGCTTCGAGACGCGCACGCGCGAGCACGGCGTGATCCCGATGACGACCGCGCCCTTCGACGCTTGGCCGAGCCCGCGCGTCGTGCGCCTCGGCCTCGCGGGCGGGCACGCCAAGCCCTCGACGGG
>CAIUAC010000184.1 GCA_903896985.1 uncultured Sandaracinus sp. | reverse complement strand
CGCTAGCGCTCGAGGCACGCCCGGGGCGTCGGCGGACACGACCGTGTCGACACATCCGAGGGCCTCGTGCGCGCCGCCAACGGGCGCGGGGATGGTCCACGTTTCGGCTTCGTCTTGCTCCTCGGGCGTCATCTGCCACCACGATTCATCGAGGACTGCGACGCGCTCCGACTCCTCCTCGGGCGCAAGGTGCCCGCCTGGGGCGAGATCGCGCGCGATGACGAGTCCGAGAAGGAGATCCCTGTAGCGGCTTGCTGCCTCGGTCATGGCGCCTCCTTCCAGCGGGGTTCCGTCTGCGCGAGCGCGCCTTGGTACTCGGCGATCGGCACGGCGGTTGCGGGCTCGACGAGCCCGTGAGCGTCAGGCCTCCGTGGATCGGGGCGGTACCGAAGGGCGTTGCCGAGCACATCCGCCGGCATGCGGAACAGCGGCAGCCTACCGTTCCCGCCGAGCGAGACCGGACGCAGGTGGCGAGGAAGCTTTTTTGCGTCGTTCGGCGTGACCGACATGCCGCCCTTGGCGGGATGCACCCGGCCTGCTTCGTCGGGCTTGACGTCCACGCCGATGCGCGCGCCGAGCATGTTGTCTTCCGCCCCGACTTGCGGGCGGCCCTCGCTCGTCTTCAGCATCACCCGGAACAGGACCACGGTGGGCGGGAAGGTACCACGCTGCCGTTCACGCGCCGCCCTTGCCATGGAGCGGCCACCGCGTGGCGGGTGCTGGCGCGCGTCCGTCAGAGCGGCGGGGGCTCGCCGTCGTCGACCGTTGCCGCGGCGGCGGTGGCGAACCACAGGGCGAGCGTGTGGGCCGACAGGCTCCACAGGCGGACCAGCCGATCGTCGACGAACGGCACGAGCTCCGCGGTCGTGGCCCGAGCGTGCACGTAGTCGTTGCGCCAGCCGAGCGGCGTGAGGAGCGCGGAGTCGGGGGCCGGTTCGAGCGGTTCGACGGGGCGCGCGCGCGTCGACACGAGCCGCGCGAGGCGGAGCGTCCAGTTGTGGCCGCGCGCGGTGGGCTGAAGCGTCGCCTCAAGCCACTCGGCGAGCGTCCGGCGTCGAGCCCGCGGATCTCGCGGGGACTCCGCGTGCTCGTTGCGCATCGCGCGCGTCGGCGACGCCGCGAGGAGCGCCGCCGCGCGGGCCATGAAGCGCTCGAGCGGCGCCGTCAGGAACACCGTCTGCGAGGCGAGGTAGTGGCCGTTGAGCGCGAGATCGTCCGAAGCCCAGCGGCGGACGTCGAGCGAGAGCCGCCGAGCTCGGCGCCGAGGCGCTTCGGGTCGCGCCCGAGCTCCGCCTCGGTCTCTACGGCGGCAGCGCGGAGGAGGATGCGACCTGGGGCCGAGAGGGCGAGATCGCCCTCGGCCACGCGGATCTCTGTGGCCCCGTCGACGCGGCGCACGACGGCAAGGCTGGCCGCAAGCCTCCGCCTTGCCTCGCCGAGCACGCCTGTGACGAAGATCTCGTCGGCGACGGGCTCGACGAGCCGCGGGCTCGGGCAGCGCGAGCGGGGTGCGGTGGGCCGAGGGGCGCGTGAGCGCGGCCGCGAGGTCGGCCGCATCGAGATCCCGTCCCCTGAAGGCCGCCTGACGGGCCGGCCCGCCGCCGGCGGAGGAGTCGCCGCTCACCACGGGTGGCGCCCGCCACCCCCCGCCATGACGCCCGCCACCCGGCGGCGCCGCGCGGATCGTCGAGATAGCCAAGAATGAGCCCCAATCCGCCCCGGCACGCGCCTCGCAATCCGCGCGGCGATGCCCTCTCGGCCGCGCTCCTCCTCGGCCGCGCCCCGGCCTACGAGCGCCATCGCCCCGAGACCACCGCGCTCTACGAGGTCGTGCGCGACAACCTCGACACGCTCCACGCCGCCATCGACGACGGCGCGCTCGACGTGCGCCTCCCGAAGCACGCGAAGAAGGAGCTCGACGCCTACCTCGACTGCGGCCTTCTCTGCCGGGGCTTCGCGCGCCTCTGGTGCGCTCGCTGCAACGAGAGCCGCCTCGTCGCGTTCAGCTGCAAGGGCCGCGGCTTCTGCCCCTCGTGCATGGGACGGCGCATGTGCGCCACCTCCGCGAATCTCATCGACCACGTCCTGCCCGAGGTCGCCCTGCGCCAGT
>CAIUAC010000183.1 GCA_903896985.1 uncultured Sandaracinus sp. | reverse complement strand
GCGGGATCACTCACCGCGATACACGGGCGCACCCCGCGCTGCTCGTGTCCGACCGTAGGGTCGAGCTCGACGAGCACGATGCTGTCGCGCTCGACCCTCACCTGAAATCCTCGACCCAGCCGTGCCCTTCGCGCGCCCAGCTTGCCCGCCAGCCCGCAGTGACTTTTATCTTTGTGGCGGCGACAACATCCTGTAATAACTGACCAAACCTTGGACAATCGCGCGGCCATCTCCGCGGCCAGAGAGCGCTACCCCTTCCTGACCTTCGAGCTCGACCTGCGCCGGCTTCCGCCGCGGGTGTGGGCTCAGCTCGGCGAGGCGCGGTCGAAGTGCGATCACCTCGCGGGCGTGCCGCTGATGCCGGCGACCGCTCGTGAGCTGCACGCGCTCTACTTGGCGAAGGGCGTGCTCGCGACCACGGCCATCGAGGGCAACACGCTCTCCGAGGCGCAGGTGCGCGCCGTCCTCGAGGACAATGTGACGCTCCCGCCGTCGAAGGACTACCTCGCTCAGGAGGTGCGCAACGTCGCGACCGCGTGCGGCGCCATCTTCCAGGCGCTCCGCGGCGGAGGCGACGCGCGCGTCACGCCCGAGCGAGCTCGGCAGTTCAACGCCGAGGTGCTGCGCGACCTCCGCGTGGAGCCCGAGGTCGCGCCTGGCCGATCTCGCCAGCAAGAGGTGAGCGTGGCGCGCTACCGAGCGCCCGATGCGCGGTTCGTCGAGCCGCTGATCGAGCGCCTCAGCGAGTGGCTCGAGAGCCCCGCGTTCCGCGAGCCTGAGCTGCGCGTCGAGCTTCAGCTCCTCCGCGCGATCGTGGCGCACCTCTACCTCGCGTGGATTCACCCCTTCGGCGACGGCAACGGGCGTACTGCGCGCCTCCTCGAGTTCCATTTGCTCATCGCCGCCGGCGTCCCTTCGCCCGCCGCGCACCTGCTCAGCAATCACTACAACCAGACCCGCACCGAATACTACCGACAGCTCGACCACGCGAGTCGCTCCGGCGGCGACGTGGTGCCGTTCATCGCGTACGCCGTGCAGGGCTTCGTGGACGGGCTGGCCGAGCAGCTCGTGCGGGTCCGCGCGCAGCAGCTCGGCGTGACCTGGGAGAGCTTCGTCTTCGACCACTTCCGAGGCCGCGATACGATCGCCGCGCGCCGCCAGCGCAACGTCGCGCTCGCTCTCGCCTTCCACGAGAGCGTCCCCGTCGCGCGCCTCCGTAGCCTCACGCCCGACCTGACGCTCGCCTACGTCCGGAAGACCGAGAAGACGCTCGCCCGCACCGCAGCACCGGCGGCCTCGTCGGAGCAGGCCTGGCACGCCCGCTGGCGCCCACTCCGCCGACGCATCGCACTCGGTCCGGACTGAAACCGGAGGGGTGTGCAGCGCGGAGGCACCCGCCGCGCCCCGCGCCGATCCCGCTTCCCACCCGCGCACCGGTGGGTCTAGTCTGCCGACCCGAGGGCGCTCTTGTGCGCGCTGTGATGCCAGACACTCCGACCAATATCGACGAAATCCTGGCGCTTCAGCTCTCGGTTGCCTGGGCGGGCGAGGGGCTCTCGCAGCCTCGTCGGCTCGGCTGGTGGCAGACCGATCTGGTGGACG
>CAIUAC010000182.1 GCA_903896985.1 uncultured Sandaracinus sp. | reverse complement strand
TCGTCGCGCGGCACCTCGCCGCGGCCGTGCGGCGCCGCGCGCAGGACCTCGTCGGGCTCCAAGAGGTGCAGACGATGCTCGATCAGCTCGAGCGCGCGTACCCCGCGCTGGTGCGGCACGTCGTGCCGAAGCCCATCGGGCTGACGCTCCTCGCCGACGTGCTGCGGCGGCTCGTCGACGAGGGGGTGTCGATCCGCCCGCTCCGCGAGGTGCTCGAGGCGCTCGCGCTGCACGGCCCGAACGAGAAGGACCCGGTCACGCTGACCGAGCTCGTGCGCGGGGCGCTGCGGCGGCAGATCACGCACCGCTACGCGCGCTCGGGCACGCTCGCGGTCACGCTGCTCGATCCCTCGATCGAGGACGCCGTGCGCGAGGCGATTCAGCGCACGAGCGCCGGGAGCTACCTCGCGCTCGCGCCCGACGTCGCCCGCGACATCCTCGGGGCGATCAAGCGCGAGGTGCAGCTCGAGCCGGGCGTCGACGCCGTGCTGCTGACGCAGGCAGACGTGCGGCGCTTCGTGCGACGCCTCGTCGAGAGCGACCTGCCTGGGCTCGCGGTGCTCTCCTATCAGGAGCTCGCGCCCGACGTCGTCGTCCAGCCGCTCGGACGCGCGTCGGTGTGAACGCTGTGTCTTGGCGTCGGGGTGTGATCGTGAACTCGTCTTCACGCCCGCCCCGCGCGGGCTCCCGAGCGCGGCGCGGGCCCTCGCGAAAACGCCTGCTATCGTGAGTTCGGGCCGTTCGGGTCGCTCCGCCGACGGCTGGCATCGCGCTTGCTGATAGGTCGATGGTCGGTCGAACTCACGAGGGCACACGCCATGTCCAAGCGCATCGCTTCCATCACTGCTTCTGTCTCGCTGTCGCTGCTCGCCGCCCTCGCGGCGTTCACGCTCGCGACCCTCACGTTCACCCCGAAGGCCGCGGCACAATGCCTCCCCGGCTCCTGGCTCTGCGCCCAGGTCCAGGTCGGCGTCACCGGCGGCATCTACATCGGCCCGTCGATGCCGCCGCCGCCGCCTCCTCCGCAGGTCGTCTACGTCCAGCCGCAGCCGCAGCCCCCGGTCGTCATCTATCAGCCGCAGCCCCAGACGCAGGTCGTCTACGTGCAGCAGCGCCCGCAGGTGCAGTTCGTCGGCATCCAGCCGCTCTCCATCGCACCCGCCGAGGAGCCCGCGCCGCGCTGGGGCGTGCACGCAGAGGTCGGCGCGATGACCACCGCCGACGTCGCCATGGGCGGCGGCGCGGTCGCCTTCCGCCTCCGCCCGAGCCCGTGGTTCGCGCTCGACCTCGGCGTCGGCAGCTACGGCGGGCAGGACTACAACGGCAACGATCGCGTCGAGGTCCCCTTCACCGCGAACGCGCTCTTCTTCATCAACCCGCAGTCGGAGTGGCAGTTCTACCTGCTCGGCGGCCTCGGCGCCTCGTACGCGCACACCGACAACTTCGGCACCTACGCGGGCCCCGGCCACACGGATATGTCGATGTTCGGCAACGACTACTCGTACTTCGGCGGGCAGCTCGGCGTCGGCCTCGAGTGGCGCATGAGCCGCAACTTCGCGCTCAACACGGACTTCCGCGCCTTCGTCCGGACGCGCACCGACGGCGGCAGCACGCCCGAGTTCACCGACCCGGTCACCGGCGCGACGACCGACACCTCGGGCGGCGCGTACTGGACCGGCGGCGCGACCCTCTACTGGTGAGCCCCGCGCGGGCGAACCCGCCCAGCCCTCGCAAAAAGCCCGCGTGCCCTCGACGCGGGCTTTCGCCGTTCTACTTACCGAAGATCTTACGGAAGAAGCCCTTCTTCTCGCCGCCCCCGGCCGGATCGACCTCCGCTCCCTCGGGAGCCGGAGGAGTGCTCAGCGAGGTGTCGGTGCTAGGCAGCGGCTCCGTGCCGTCAGGGGCCCCGTAGAGCTCCGCGTCGTCGACCATCAGCTCGACGTCACCGTCGTCGAAGGCGACGTCCGAGGCCTCTGCGTCGGGGTCAGCGTCGGGGTCAGCGTCGGAGTCCGCATCGGCGTCGGCGTCGGCAGCGGGCTCAGGCAGGTACGAAGCCCTCGGCGTCGGCGGGCCAAACTCGCTCGGGTCGAGCTCCCCCTCGAGGAGCGCCGCGAGGTCGTCGGGCACCGACACGCGCTGCCCCGAGTCCTCGAAGTCGAGCCCGCCGAGGTCCTCGGCTGCCGGCTCAGGGAACGCCGGCTCATCCCCGAAGAGCGCGTCCTCGCCGAGCGGCGCTGACGCAGCGAGCGCGGGGGCCTCGGCGAACTCGTCGGGGAGCGAAATGTCCATCAGGAGCCCGGTCGACTCCTCGTCGCCGAACAGCGACGCCTCGGAGAGCGGCGCCTCGACCGGCAGGAGGTCCAGCGCGAGCGGCGTCTCCTCCACCGGCAGGAGGTCGAGCGAGACCGGCGCCTCCTCCACCGGCAGGAGGTCGAGCGAGACCGGCGCCTCCTCCGGCAGGAGGTCGAGCGAGAGCGGCGGCTCCTCGACCGGCAGAAGGTCGAGCGAGGAAGACGCCTCCACCGGCAGCGGCTCCAGCGACGACGGCTCCTCGACCTCCACCGGCTCCAGCGGCGCCGGCACTGCGACCGGGCGCACGGTCGCGGGCCGCAGCACCGCCGCGCGCTGAGGCGCCCGCGGAGCGACGACGAAGACGCCGCTCTCGAGCTCAGCGAGCGCGGCGTCGACGGCCACGAGGTCCGTCTCGGCGCCAGCCCGCGCGCGCTCCTCGCTGACGGCCAGCCCCGCGGCCAGCGCGTCGAGTTCCCGGTCGATCGCAGCGAGGTCGAGCGTCATCGCGTCACATCGTCTCCCGTCGCGCGTCCCGCAGCAAGCGCCGGACGCGCGACCCGCTCAGCCAGCCGCCGCGACGCTCTCGTAGACCTTCGCCACGGCCTCCGCGAGCTTCGACGGATCGCTGCCGCCCGCCTGCGCGAAGTCCGGCCGACCGCCTCCGCCGCCGCCGACGAGCGCCGCCGCGTCCTTGACGAGCTTGCCCGCCTGAAAGCGGCCGACGAGCTCCTTCGAGACCGTGCAGATCAGCACGACCTTGCCGTCCTTCGTCGCCGTGCCGAGCATCACCACGCTCGGCGCGAGCTTGTCGCGGAGCGAGTCCGCGAGCTCGCGGAGCGCGTTCGCGTCGCCGAGATCGACGACGGCGCCGAGCACGTTGACGCCGCCGATCTCCTTGGCGCCCGCGCTCAGATCCCCCGCGCCGCCCGAGACGAGCTTGCGCTGCAGCGCCTCGATCTCCTTGTGCAGCTCCTTCTGCTGCGCGACGAGCTTCTCGACCTTCGCGAACGTCTCGCTCGGGCGCCCCTTCACGAGCTCCGCCGTCCTCCCGAGCTCCTCTTCCAGCTCGCGCACGTACCGCAGCGCGTTGCTCCCCGTCGTCCCCTCGATGCGCCGCACGCCCGCCGCGACGCCGCTCTCGCTGACGATCTTGAAGAGCCCGAGGTCGCCGGTGCGCGACGCGTGCGTGCCGCCGCAGAGCTCGATCGACTCGCGCGTCATCGTCAGCATGCGGACGACCGCGCCGTACTTCTCCTCGAAGATGCCGATCGCGCCGCGCTTCTTCGCCTCGTCCATCGGCAGCACATCGGTCGTGATCTCCGCGTTCTCCAGCACCTTCGCGTTGACCAGATCCTCGATGCGATTCAGCTCCGCGCGCTCGAGCGGCCGCGCGCCCGAGTAGTCGAAGCGCAGCCGCTCCGGCCCGACCAGCGAGCCCTTCTGCATCGCCTGCGGGCCGAGCACGGTGCGCAGCGCGTAGTGCAAGAGGTGCGTCGCCGAGTGATTGCGCCGCGTCGCGGAGCGGAGCGCGTGATCGACCGTCAGCGTCAGCTCATCACCGACGGCGAGCTGCCCCTCCGTGACCTCGACGCTGTGCACGAAGAGCCCGTCGACGGGCTTCTGCGTGTCGCTCACGACCACCTTCGCGCCGTTGGCGCTCGTCCCCGCGCCCGAGTCGCCGACCTGTCCGCCCGACTCGCCGTAGAACGGCGTCGCGTCGACGATCAGCTCACCGCGCTCGCCCGCGCGCAGCACCTCCACGCGCGCGCCGTTCGCGAGCAGCGCGAGCACCTTGCCCTTCGCGCTCTCGCGGTCGTAGCCGACGAACGTCGTCTTGCCGACGCTCTCCGCGACCGCGTGATAGGCGACGTCCACGGCCTTCTCGCCGACCTTCGAGCCCGCGCTGCGCTCGCGCGCGCGGTCCATCTCCGCCTCGAAGCTCGCGTGATCGACGACGAAGCCCTGCTCGTTCCCGATCACGTCCTGCAGGTCGAGAGGAAAACCAAAGGTGTCGTAGAGCTGAAACGCCGTCGGCCCCGGCAGCACCTGCTGCCCGTCGCGCGTCTCGAACGCCGCCTCTGCGATCAGCTCGAGCCCGCGCTTCATCGTGCGACGGAAGCGCTCCTCCTCCTGCCGCACGACGTCCTCGACGATCGCGCGCCGCTCGCGCAATTCCGGGTACGTCTCGCCCATCGCCTCGACGACGACGAGCGCGCACTCGTGCAAGAACAGCCGGTCGATCCCGAGGCGATGCCCGTGCCGGATCGCGCGCCGCATCACGCGCCGCAGCACATAGCTGCGCCCATCGCGATCGGGGAACACGCCCTCCGCGATCAGCAGCGCCGCGGTGCGCGCGTGATCCGCGATGACGCGCATCGAGACGTCATCGGGCAGCAGCGTCCCGCCGTACGTCTTGCCGCTGATCGTCGCCGCGAGATCGATGACGGGGCGCAGCAAATCAGTGTCGTAGTTCGAGCGCACGCCCTGCTGCACGGCGGCGATCCGCTCGAGCCCCGAGCCCGTGTCGATGCTCGGCGCGGGCAGCGGCGTGAGCGTGCCGTCCTGCGAGCGATCGAACTGCATGAACACGAGGTTCCAGAGCTCCGTCCAGCCCTCGCCGTCGGGCCCAGGCTCCTCGCCGAACTTCGCCGGATCCGCGACGCCGTCGCCGTGAAAGAAGTGCATCTCCGTGCACGGTCCGCACGGGCCGGTGTCGCCCATCGACCAGAAGTTGTCCTTCGCGCCGCAGCGGATGATGCGCTCGGGTCCGAAGCCCGTGACGTCCGCCCAGAGCTGCGCCGCCTCTTCGTCGGCGGGCAGCCCGTCCTCGCCGCCGAAGATCGTGACGACCAGCTTTTCCTTGGGGATCTGCAGCGTGCCGGTGAGGAACTCCCACGCGTAGGCGATCGCGTCTTTCTTGAAGTAATCGCCAAACGAGAAATTCCCGAGCATCTCGAAGAACGTGTGGTGTCGCGCCGTGACGCCGACGTTCTCGAGGTCGTTGTGCTTGCCGCTGATGCGGATGCACTTCTGGCTCGTCGCCGCGCGCACGTACGGGCGCTTGTCCTTGCCCGTAAAGACGTCCTTGAACTGCACCATGCCCGCGTTGGCGAACATCAGCGTCGGATCGTTCGACGGGACGAGCGGTCCGGAGGCGAGCACTTCGTGCCCGCGCTCGCGGAAGAAGTCGAGGAACGCGTTGCGGATTTCGCGCGAGGTCGTGGGCTTGGAGGAGGCCGTCATGGGGGCCCTCATTTACCCCAACGGCGCGGGCGCTGCTAGCTCAGCGGAACTCGTAGCCCACCGAGAACGCGAGGCGCAGGTACGCGTCGCCCACCGGATCGGCGATGCGAATCGGCTGCCACGGCGCGCCCGCGACGGCGGCGCTCCACGGCGTGCAGGGCTCAGTCGCGCACGCGGTCTCGCCCTCGTAGGTCGTCGAGAAGGCGAAGTACTGAAACGCCGCCGCGAGGTAGAGCCCGCGCGCGATGTACGGCATCCCCGACTTCACCTCGAAGCCGAGCAGATAGCCCGGCGCGCTCGACGTCTGCGTGCCCCAGACCTGCTTCTGCTCCATCGAGACGCCGAGGCTGAGCCGGTACGCGAAGCGCGCGCTGAGCACGAGATACGTCGGCACGGCGGGGACCGAGATCCCGACGCCGAGGTTCATGTACGAGTAGCCGACCGGCGGGATCACGCTCGACGCGTCGAGCCGCTTGAGCGCATCGAGGTCGAGCGAGAAGCCGAAGTAGCCGTAGCCGAGGTCGAACGTCAGCTCTGCGCCGCGCGCTGGCCCGCCGATCGCGTAGCGCCCGCGCGCGCCGATGTAGAGGTCGCTCTGCGACGACTTCACGACGACGTCGCTCGGACAACTCAGCGTCGGCGTCGACGCCGCGCAGCCCGTGGACTCGAGCCCGACGGACGCGCGGTAGCTGAACGCGAGGCCGATGTACGGAAACGGCTGGCCGCCGAACGCACCGGGGAACAGCTCGCCGTCGAACCCAAGCTCCATATGACCGAGCCCCGCGCTCTCGTAGCTGCGGAGCTCCGGCGGCCCTTCGGTCTCACTACCGCTCACTCCGTAGATCGGCGTCACCTCCGCGCTCATCGAGCGACCCAGCGTGCCGCCCCCGACGCCGACGCGAAACGCCGGATAGCGGTCATCCCCCTCGGGCGCGGCGTCCTCCTCCACGGCGGGAGGCTCCGCGGGCTCGACGGCTTCCTGCTGATACCAAGGGCGCTCGGGCGGCTCCGGCGGGGCTGGCGGCCGAGGCTCACGCGCCGCATCGAAGTACTGCGCGAGCCGCGAGTGACCGTTGCGGCGCACGGCGCCGAGCGCGTTCATGGTCCCGCCGCTCCACGTCTCCGTGCCGAGGATGCTGCCGTCCATGCCGCTGCGGACGCG
>CAIUAC010000181.1 GCA_903896985.1 uncultured Sandaracinus sp. | reverse complement strand
TCGGGGTGGGCGTGGTCGTGGCCACGCAGAACCCGATGGACCTCGACTACCGCGCGCTCAGCAACGCGGGGCTCTGGTGCGTCGGGCGCCTGCAGACGGACGCGGACCGCGCGCGCGTCGTCGAGGGGCTCGCGGGCGTCGCGGGCGAGCGCCCCGACGCGACGGCGGGCGCGACGAGCAGCGCGACCGACAGCGCGACGAGCAGCGCCACCAACAGCGCGACCCGGGCGGGCGGCGCCGTGGCCGACGCGGCGACGCTCGACGACGTGATCAAGCGCCTCTCGCCGCGCTGGTTTGTGGTGCGCGACGCGCAGGGCAAGAGCGGCACGCTGCTCGTGCGACCGCGCACCGCGCTCACCTGGCTGCGCGGCCCGCTGACCCGCGGCGAGCTCGTGCGCGCGCGGGCGGCGGCGGTCTAACCACGACGACGCGCCGCCGCCGCCGCAACGCGCGTAAGATGCCCCGCCCGATGACGCTCGCTACGATCCGCCGCCGATGACGCTCGCTACGATCCGCCGCCGATGACGCTCGCTACGATCCGCCGCCGATGACGCTGGTGCCGAAGCCGACAGGGGACCCGCGCGCGCGCCTCGTCGCGCTCGCGCTGGCGTCGGGCGTGCCGCTCGCGCTCTACCTCGCGACGGCTTCGGCGCACGATGGCTGGCTCGACTCGGGCGAGTTCGTCGCGCAGGCGGTGGCGCTCGGCGTCGCGCATCCGCCGGGGCACCCGCTCGCGGCGCTCGTCGGCAAGCTCGTCACGCTGCTGCCGCTCGGGCCGCTGCCGTGGCGCATCGCGGTCGTCAGCGCCGTCTGCGCGGCGATCGCGGCGGGCGCGCTCTTTCGCGCGATCGAGACGACGGTGCGCGCGGCGGGCGTGTCGAGCCCCGCGGTGTCGCTGCCGCTCGCGCTCGGCGCGACCTGGCTCGCGACCTGCGCGCACGGCTTCTGGCTCCAGGCGGTGCGCCCGGAGGTGTACGCGCTCCAGGCGGCGCTGATCTGCGTCGCCATCGAGCGCATCATCCACCTCGAGGCGTCGTGGCCGACGGTCGATGTGCGGCCGCTCTACGTCGCCGCCCTCGCGACGGGGCTCGCGCTCGCGAACCATCACTTCCTCGCGTTTCTGCTCCTGCCGGCGGTCGCGCCGACGCTCGCGCGCGTGCTCCGGGCGCGCGGCGTGCGGCCGCTGCTCGTCGCGGGCGGGATGCTCGCCGCGGGCCTCGCGACGTACCTCTACCTGCCCGTCCGCGCCGGGCGCGCGCCGGTGCCGAACCTCGGCGTGCCGACCGATCTCGCGCGGCTATTCTGGGTGATCAGCGCGCAGGCGTACCAGCACACGAACGGCATCTCGCCGGAGCCGCTCGGGCACCGCGTGCTCGATGTGCTCGTGCTGCTCGTCGACAGCCTGCACGCGATCCCGCTGCTGCTCGCGCTCGCGGGGCTGTACGCGCTCGTGCGCACGCCGGGCGCGCGGCGGCTCGGCTTCGTGTGGGGCGCGGTGCTCGTCGTGTTCGTCGCGGCGCGCGCTTGGCTCGGCTTCGTGCGCGCGAACCCCGACGCGCTCGGCTACCTGATGCCGGCGTTCGGCGCGGCGGCGGCGCTCGGCGCGTCGTTCGTCGCCGTGGTGCTCGGGCTGCTCGGGCGCGGCGCGACGCCGAAGCCGAGCAAGACGGCGATCGTCGTCGCGGTCGCGCTCGCCGCGCTCGGGCTCGCGCAGGCGCGGCTGGGCTATCAGCGCACCTCGCTCGCGCACTTCAGCGCGACGGATGACGTCGACGACGCGCTCCGCCGCACGCTGCCGCAGGGCGCGGTGCTGATCGCCTACGCGCCGTCCACGGTGTTCCGCTTCTGGGGCGCGGAGGCGACCGAGCGCCTGCGCCCCGACGTGACGCTCGTGCCGATGCCGTTCCTCACGTATCCCGGGATGATCGACTCGCTCGTGCGCCAAGACCCGGACCTCGCGCCGCTGTTGCGCGGCGTGCTGCTCGACGGCGATCTGCGGCAGCCCGACCTGCAGAGCCTCGCGAGCGCGCGCCCCGTGATGGTCGAGCTCGACGTGCGCGTGCCGCCCGCGCTCTACGAGACGATGGTCCCGCGCGGCGGCTTCTTCGAGGTGCTCGCCGACGGCGCGACCGAGACCGACGAGCGCGCCGGGCGCGTCGGGCGCGACGCCGTGCTCACGACGCTGCTCGCGCGGCTCGGCCCGGACCTCGACGACCTCGGCACGCGCGACGTGCTCCTCTGGCTCTTCTACAACGACGCGCTCTACTACGCGGGCTTCGGCGACCGCGACGGCGCGCGAGAGAGCGTGCGGCGCGCCCGCGTCTACGCGCCAGAGTCTCCCGAGCTGCGCGCCCTCGAGCTGGTGCTCGCCGACGACTCCCAGGGGCGCATCGACATCACGCCCTTCGTGCCGACGCTCGACGGGCCCAACGCGCCCGGCGCCCGCTGAGCGCCGACGCGCTCACTAGGTGCGTGTCGGGCAAATAGTCGCGCCGGGGATCGACATCTGGACCGCGGGCCGTATTTGATGGCGCATGGCGAAGTGCTACCTGCCGTACGACATCGATCAGCGACTGCTTCTGCCGCCTGACCTGCGTGAGTGGCTGCCGGAGGGCCACCTCGCGCTGTT
>CAIUAC010000180.1 GCA_903896985.1 uncultured Sandaracinus sp. | reverse complement strand
CCAGCAATGTGCGGCGGCCGCGCCAGCGCTCAGCTCCCCCCGACGCTCCTCTGCGACGGCTAGCCCTTCCCCGAAGCTCCCGCCCCCGGCCGGGGGCGGGCTGGGGTGGGGGCGAACCGCACGACTGCCTCGACGTGCGCGGTCTGCGGGAACATGTCGAGCGCGACCGCCGCGTCGGGCGCGTAGCCGAGCGCGCGCAGGGCCTTGACGTCGCGGCCGAGCGTCGCGGTGTCGCAAGACACGTAGACGATGCGCGCGGGCTTGCGGCCCGCGACCGACGCGAGCACGTCGCGCGCGCCGGTGCGCGGCGGATCGAGGACGACGACGTCCACCGCCCCGCCCTCGTAGGCGGCGGCGTCTCCGGCGACGACGCGCACGTCTCGGAGGCCGCGCGCGACGACGTTCTCGCGGCACGCGGCGGCCGCGGCGGCGTCGTTCTCGACGGCGACGAGGCTCGCGGCGCCGGGGGCGAGCGCGACGGTGAGGTTGCCGTGCCCGGCGTAAAGCTCGAGCACGCGCTGCCCGGCGGGCTCGGCCAAGCGCACGACGTGCGCGACGAGCGCGTCGTTGACGCCGGCGTGCGCCTGCGAGAAGCCGTGCACCGTGCCGATCAGCGGCAGCCCATCGCTGCCGAGCATCCGCTCGCGCGGCTCGCCCCAGACGGCCGGCGCGCTCGCGCCCCCCGCTTGCAGCGCGACGCCGGCGATGCCGGGCAGCGCGGCGAGCGCGGCGCAGGCGGTGAACACGGCGGGCGGCTGCACGCTCTCGCTGGTGAGGACGACGACGGCCCCGGGCGCGTCGCCGCGCAGCGACGCGGCGAGGTAGACCTCGCCCTCGCCGGCGAGCGCCTTCAGCAGCAGCTCGCGCACCGACGCGAGCGCGGCGGCGAGCGGCGCGGCGAGCACGGCGCAGTCAGGCGCGTCGACGACCGTGTGCGCGCGGCGCGCGCGATAGCCGAGGCGCGCGTCCTTGCCCCCTGCGGCCCGCCCAGCCTGAAAGACGAGGCGCGCGCGGCGACGATAGCCGAGCGGCTCACCCGTCGCGACGAGCGCCACCTGCACCGCCGCGTCCCCGACCGCCTCGGCGACGAAGCGCTGCTTCCACGCCTGCTGCGCGTCGAGCGTCGCGATCATCCACGGGCAGCCGCCGCAGCGCGCGACGCGGGCGCACGCCGGCTCGACGCGCTCGGGCGCGCTGACGAGCACGCGCTGCACCTCGCCCCGCAGCGTGCCGCCGTCCCGCCCGACGTCGCCGAGGCGCACCTTCTCACCGGGCAGCGCGCCCGCCGCGAGGACGATGCCGCGCTCCGTGTCGAGCACTGCTTCTCCGCCGCGCGCGAGGTCGCGCACGGTGCCCTCGATCCAGGGCGCCGATCGATTTCCAGCTGGTCGCGTCAAGTTGCCTCAGGGGTACCGCTGCGCCGGGCGCCCGCGGTTGTAGATGAAGTCGAAGCTGCCCGACACAGTGGCGTGCCGCGTAGACGGTGAGGCCGGATCGACGAGGTCGACGGAGTCGAGCGTCCCGACGATGTTCGGCTGGCCGGGGGTCGCCGGGTCGTAGATCTGCTCGAAGGTGACCGTCCCGCCGACGCCCTCGAGCACGACCGGCGCCGTGTGCCGCGACACCGGGCAGGTCGCGTTGAGGTAGAGGGAGACCTTCAGCGGATCTTCGCGCGAGCCCGACGCGACGGGCACGGGCGTGCCGAGGCCGAGGTCGACGATCGCCTGGCTCGTCAGCACGTCGATCCAGAACCCGTCGCTGCGCACGGGCAGGTCGCTGCCGTGCTGGATGCGGATGTGCAGCCCGGCGAGCAGCCCCTCCGCGATGAAGAAGTCCGGGTCGAGGTCGAAGGGCGCGTCGACGAGGCCGCAGTCGCGCACCGTCAGCGTGCCCGTGAGGGAGCCTGCGCCCGCGCCCGGGTTGCACGAGAGCGTCCCCGCGAGCCCCAGGGCGAGGACCGACGCGGCGACGAGCGAGGCGGCGACGCGCGCACGTAGGTCAGATGATGAAGCCACCGGCGACGACCTCCTCTCCACGATACACGACCGCCGCCTGCCCGGGCGTCACCGCGCGCTGCGCCTCGACGAACTCAGCCTCGAAGCCGTCGTCGGTCGGCGTGATCCGCGCGGCAGCGGGCGTGTGCCGATGCCGCACGCGCACCTCCCCGTCGAAGGGCGCGTCGGGGCGGGCGAGCGTCCAGGCGACGTCCCGCGCGCGGAGCGTCGTCGCGGCGAGCGCGCTGTCGGGGCCGACGACGACGTCGCCCGTGTCGTTGACGATACGCAGCACATAGCGGGGCGGCGCCCCACCGGCGAGCCCCAAGCCGCGCCGCTGCCCGACCGTGAAGCGGTGCACGCCCGCGTGCGCGCCGAGCACGGCGCCTGACTCATCGACGATACTGCCCTGCGCCGCGGAGGCGCCCGCGCGCTCGACGAACGAGCCCACATCGCCGTCGGGCACGAAGCAGAGCTCCTGCGAGTCGGGCTTGTCGGAGGTCGGCAGCGACTGCGCGCGCCCCGCGGCGCGGGTCTCGTCCTTGGTCATCTCACCGAGCGGGAAGAGCAAGCGCGACAGCAGCGCGCTCGTCGCGCCGAACAGGAAGTAGCTCTGATCCTTCTCCGGGTCGCGCCCGCGGAGGAGGCGCGGAGCGCCGGCAGTGTCGTACGCGATACGCGCGTAGTGCCCCGTCGCGACGTGCGTGGCGCCGAAGGCGTCGGCCAGCGCGACGAGGCGCGTCAGCTTGACGTGCTGGTTGCACTGCACGCAGGGGGCGGGCGTCGTGCCCGCGGCGTAGGCGGCGACGAACGGGTCGACGACGCGCTCGCGGAAGAGCGCGCGCTCGTCGACGACGTAGTGTGGGAGGCCGAGGTGATCGCAGACGCGCCGGGCGTCGTCGCGGTCCTCGGGGGCGCAGCAGCGCCCGATCTTCTGCGCGCCGTCGGCGTCCCAGAGGTGCAGCGTCACGCCGACGACCTCGAGGCCGCGCGCCTGGAGCAGCAGCGCCGTGACGGACGAGTCCACGCCGCCGCTCATCGCGACGACGACCCGACCGATGCGCGGTGCGGCGGACGCGCTGGCAGACGAACTCACCGCGCTGGTATAGCGCCGCGCCCAAAGCGTG
>CAIUAC010000179.1 GCA_903896985.1 uncultured Sandaracinus sp. | reverse complement strand
GCTCGTCGCGGGGCGCACCTTCGCGCTGCCGGACGATGTGCGCGCCGTGGCCGTCGCGACGCTCGCGCACCGCGTCCGACCTGCGGGCGCGCGCGATGGGATGGCCGTCGCGCACGCGGGCGAGCGCGTCATCCGCGAGCTGCTCGCGGAGCTCGCGGTGCCGGTCTGAGCGGCGCCGTGGCTGCGAAGCCGACGACCCCGCGCGTGCGGATCGGCTGGCGCACGACGCGCGAGGGCAAGGTGTTCTTCCTCGTCACGCTGGGCGTCGGCGTCGCGGCGATCAACACCGGGAACAACCTGCTCTTTCTCGTGCTCGGCTTCTTGCTCGCGCTCGTGATCCTGAGCGGCGTGATGAGCGAGACGGCGCTCCGCGGCGTGCGCATCGAGCGGCGGCTGCCGGCGCGGGCGTTCGCGGGGCAGGTCGCGCTCGTCGAGGTCGCGCTGACGAACGCCAAGCGACGCCTCGCGAGCTACTCGCTCGAGGTCGAGGACGTCGCCGAGAACGCGCCGACGGAGCGGCGCTGCTACTTCCTCAAGATCGCGCCGGGCGCGCGGCAGGTGGCCGCGTATCGGCGCACGACCAGGGCGCGCGGACCGCTGCGGCTCGCGTCGTTCCGCCTCGCGACGCGGTACCCGTTCGGCATCATCGAGAAGTCGCTGCTCTTCTCGGCGCCGGCCGAGCTGGTCGTGTACCCGGCGCTCGTGCCGGTGGCCGAGAGCGCGCTCCCGCGGGCGCTCGGCGGGCTCGAGGTGCCGAGCCTGCGCGTCGGACCGGGCGCGGAGGTCGCGGGACTGCGCGATCATCGGGAGGGCGACGAGGCGCGGGCGGTTCACTGGCGGCGCACTGCGTCGCTCGGGCGGCTCGTGGTGCGGGAGCGCGCGCTTGATCAGGCGACGCGGCTGGCGCTCGTCGTGGACAACGCGAGACCGGCGGACGCGAGCGCCGCCTGGGACGAAGCCTTCGAGCTCGCGATCTCGCGCGCAGCGTGGCTCGCGCAGCGTGGGCTCGCGCGGGGCGCTGCGGTGGAGGTGCTGGCGCGCGGCGTGCGCTCGCCGCTGGTCGTCGCCGGGCATCCCGCCGATCCGCTGTGGCGCTTTCTCGCGCTGCTGCGCCCCGTCCCCGCGGGCACGGCGCCCGCCCTCGCGTCGGCGAGCAGCACCGCGCGCGCGCTCGTCGTGGGCGACCTCGGCGACGGCCAGCCTGGGACGCGCGCCGCATGAGCTTCGCGTCGCTGCACAAGCTGATCGCGTACCTGATCTCGGGGCTCGGGCTCGTCGCGCTCTCGCTCGGCGGCGAGCTCAGCGGGCTCTCGCTCACGCTGATCGCGCTCGGCTGGGCGGCGAGCCTCTTCGCGGAGGGCGAGCGCATCGCGAAGCCCGGCTGGGCGCGCGCCTGGACGGCGGGCGTGCTCGGCTTCCTCGGCGTGCAGCTCGTGCGCGGCGTCTTCGACGGGCCGATCCTGGCGCTCGCGATGGAATTCACGGCGTTCTTGCAGCTCTCGCGGCTGATGAACCGGCGCGGCGCGCGCGACTATCAGCAGATCGCGGTGCTCGCGTTCTTGCACCTGATCGCCGCGACGGTGCTGTCGACGGAGCTCACCTACGGGGTGGTCTTCCTCGGCTTCGTCATCGTGACGCCGTGGATGCTCGCGCTCTCGCACCTGCGCCGCGAGATCGAGGGGAACTACCCGGGCGCGTCGCCGACGGAGGGGCGCGCCGTCGCGGATGTGCGCCGCGTGCTCGCGTCTCGGCGGGTCGTCGGACCACGCTTTCTCGTCGGCACGGCGGCGCTCGCGCTGCCGATCTTCGTGCTCACCGCGGGGATCTTCCTGTTCTTTCCGCGCGTCGGGCTCGGGCTGCTGACGTTCGGGCGCGGGCGCTCGCAGCGCGTCGCGGGCTTCGGCAACAGCGTGGATCTCAGCGGCTTCGGCACGATCCGCGATGATCCGACCGTCGTGCTGCGGGTGTCGCCGCTGCCGGGGACGCCGAGGCCGCGCCCGCCGCGCCTCGGGCTGCGCCTGCGCGGCACCTCGTTCGATCGCTACGACGGTCGTCGGTGGACGCGCTCGCTCAGCGACGTGCGCTCGGTGGGGCACCTCGAGGAGGTGTACCCGCTCTCGCGGCATCCGGAGGCTGGGCGCGATCTGCCGCTGCGCATCGTGCTCGAGCCGCTCGATGAGCCGGTGCTGTTTCTGCCGCCGGGGACGGTCGCGGTCTCCGTCGCACCGCGCAACGTCTCGGGGCTGTCGCGCGGGCGCGAGCTGCGCCTCTCGGCCGGCATGGACCTGCGCTACGCGGACGGCGACGACGTCGGCTTGGTCTACGTCGCGCACCTCTCGCGCGACCCTGCCGAGGCGACGCTGCCCGCGCCGAGCGACGCCGAGCGCCTCGCCTACCTCGACGTCCCGCCGCAGCACGAGCGCGTCGTGGCGCTCGCGGCGACGCTGACGCGCGGCGCGACGACGCCCCGCGAGAAGGCCGAGCGGCTGACGCGCTACCTCCGGGACGACGGGCGCTTCAGCTACACGCTCGACGTCACGGACCCGGGCGAGACGCCGCCGCTCGAGCTCTTTCTCTTTCGCACCAAGGCGGGTCACTGCGAGTTCTTCGCGACCGCGCTCGCGGTGCTGCTCCGCGCGAGCGGCGTGCCGGCGCGCAACGTGACGGGGTTCCTCGGCGGGCGATACAACGGCTACGGCGACTACTACGCGGTCCGGCAAGGCGACGCGCACAGCTGGGTCGAGGCGTGGCTCGGCGACGCGGAAGGCTGGGTCACCTTCGATCCGACGCCGCCGCGCCGCGCCGAGCTTGGGCCGCAGGACGGCGCGCTCTCTGGGCT
>CAIUAC010000178.1 GCA_903896985.1 uncultured Sandaracinus sp. | reverse complement strand
GATCGAGTTCGCGCATCAGCGCGGCGTGCTGCACCTCGACCTCAAGCCCGAGAACGTGATGATCGGCGACTTCGGCGAGGTCTACGTCGTCGACTGGGGGCTCGCGTCCGGCACCTCCGACGGCCCGAGCTGGCTCGCCCGCGCGAGCGAGCTGCGCGCGCCCGCTGGCACGCCGGCGTACATGGCCCCGGAGCTCGCGTGCGCCGACGCCGCGCGGATCGACGTGCGCACGGACGTCTACCTGCTCGGGGCGATCCTCCACGAGCTCGTCGCGGGCGCGCCCCCGCACGACGGCGAGTCGCTCGTCGAGGTCCTCACGCGCGCCTACACGAGCGAGCCCGCGCAGTACGCGGCGGACGTCTCGCGAGAGCTCGCGGGCATCCTCCATCGCGCGATGAACCGCGACCCCGAGCAGCGCTTTCCTGGCGCCGACGCGCTGCGGGAGGCCGTCGAGGCGTTCCTCCGGCACCGCGGCGCCGAGCACTTCGCGACCCGCGCCGATGAGGCGCTCGCCGACGCCGAGGCGCGGCTCGAGGCGGGCGGCGCGGGCTCGGGGCTCGAGGCCTGCCTCGCCGAGTGTGAAGCTGCGCTCGAGCTCGTGCGGCGCGAGTGGCCCGAGCATCCGCGCCTCGTCGCGCTCGAGGACGCGCTGCTCGAGCGCCGCGCCCGGCACGCGCTCCTCGAGGAGCGCCTCGACGCGGCGGAGGCGTTCTCCGCGCAGCTCCGCGTGCCGTCGGCGGCGCTGACCGCTCGGCTCGCTGCGCTCCGCGCGAAGCTCGACCTGCGCGACCGGCACGTGCGCTCGCTCGAGACGCTCGGCCGCGAGCTCGACCTCACCCTCGGGAGCCGCGAGCGCCGCGTCGTCTTCGCGATCCTCGGCGTGGCCTGGGCGCTGCAGAACACCACGCTCGGCTGGCTCGATCGCTCCGGCGTGATGCCCCTCGACTACCGCGTGCTCCTCGTCAACGGCGGGCTGCTCGTCGCGACGATCGTGCCGTGGGCCTGGTGGCGGCGGCACACGCTCTTTCAGAACCGCGCCAACCGCAGGCTCTATGGCGGCCTGATCTTCACGGCGCTCGCGATCGAGCTGCTCTGGGTGATGGGCGTGCTCTTGCGCGTGCCGACGCGCACGACGCTCGCCCTGACGCCGCTCTTCTACACCTACGCGTTCGCGACGCTCGGCCTCGTCCTCGACCGGCGCTTCCTGCGCGGCGCGGCGGCCCTGCTCGTCGCCGCTGGCCTCGGCGCGCTCTGGCCCGCCTGGGGCCCTGAGGTCGTCGGCGTCGGCGGCGCGATGGCCGTCTGGCTCACGCTCGGCGACAGGCGCTGAGCCCAGCGCGAGGCGCGGCGCCGCCGTCGCTCAGTTCAGCGCGAGGTGCAGCGTCGTCGTCGTCGTGAACGTGACGCCGGTGACGGTGGCGACGAGCACGAGCGTCTTGCCGCGCAGGCTCGCCGCGTCGAAGCCGAGCTGATCGTAGACGTACGCCGCCTCGAACTCCTCGCCGACGCGCACGAAGGTCACCTCCGTGATGCCGCCGGGGAGCACCTCGCTCGCGTCCGTCAGCGTGTTCTGTAGCTCGACGCGCAGGCAGATCGTGTCGCCCTCGGTGGGGAGCGCGGGCACGCGCAGCGTCGGGGTGATCATCGCGCCGCCCTGAAAGCCCATGATCACCGTCGCCGCCGCGCCGTCGGTCCAGGGCGTGAAGGTCGCGCCGTCGCCTGTGCCGAGCGTCGCCGCCCGCGGCGTCATGCCGTCCAACACCGGACCGGCGTCCACGTCGCGGCTCGTCGGCGCTGTGCAGCGCGCGGGCTCCGGCGGCAGCGGCTGCTCGGCGGGTCCACACCCCGCGCCGAGCGTCGCGCCGACCGCGAGCGAGGCGGCGAGCCAAGGGGTCAGCGTCGTGGTGGGCCGGCGTCGTGGGCTCATGCGAGGCCCATCGTAGCACTCGTCGCGCGCGCCCCTCGACCCGCAGCGCACGACATCATTCGAGACGCGCGCGGCTCCGCTCTGGTATCCCTACGCTCGTGAGCGGCTGGTTTCAGATCTCGGTGGCGGAGCTGTGGTCGATGGGCGGCGTGCTCATCGGCGTCGCCGCGGGCTTGCTCCTGCTGCTCCTCGTCACGCTGCCGCCGAAGTCGCGCCGCAAGCTCCGCGCGCCTGCCGTCTTCTTCGGGCTTTACCTGTTTGTCGTGTTGCTCCGCTTCGTCCTGCCGCGCGCGCATCACGACAAGGTCACGTGGGTCGAGGTGCTCTCGGTCTTCCTGCTCTTGCTCGTGCTCGCGCGCGGCGTCGTGCTCTTCGTCGCGGAGTCGCGCGTCGCCAAGCGCCTGCTGCCGCCGCTGCCGAAGATCTTCGAAGACATCCTGCAGTTCGTCCTCTACGTCGGCGTCGCGCTGATCACGCTGCGCTCCGCAGGCGTCGACACCAGCTCGCTCCTGACGACGAGCGCGATCCTCTCGGCGGTCCTCGGCTTCGCGCTGCAGGACACGCTCGGCAACGTCTTCGCCGGGCTCGCGATCCAGGCGCAGCGCCCGTTCGAGATCGGCGACTGGGTCGAGATCGACGGCACCGTCGGGCAGGTCCTCGAGATCAGCTGGCGCGCGATGAAGGTGCTGACCCTCGATCACGTCGAGGTGATCGTGCCGAACGGCGTGCTCGCGAAGGGCACGATCAAGAACTTCACCAAGCCGACGGTCGTCTCGCGCCGCAGCCTGGACCTCTCCGCGTCGTACGAGATCCCGCCGGAGCGCGTGCAGCAGGTCGCGCTCTCCGCGCTCGAGGACGTGCCGCGCGCGCTCACGACGCCCGCGCCGAGCGTCGTGCTCAGCACCTTCGGCGAGAGCTCCGTCCACTACACGCTGCGCTACTTCACGGACGACTTCGGCGCGGCGGTCGTCACCGACAGCCTCGTCCGTTACCGCGTCTGGTACGCGTTCAAGCGCGCCAACATCGCGATCCCGTTCCCGCAGCGCGACGTGCATCTCTTCGAGGTCTCCGCAGAGTCGCGCGCGGCCGAGGGCGCGATGCGCCTCGCGGAGCGGCAGGCGGCGCTCGCGTACGTGAGCTTCTTCGACGCGCTCCCGCCCGACGCGCGCGTCGACCTCGCGAACCGCTCGACGCGGCGGCTCTACGCGTCGGGCGAGACGATCATCCGGCAGGGCGATGAGGGCGACGAGCTCTTCGTCGTATTGCGCGGCGACGTCGCCGTCGTGCTCGAGTCGGGCAGCCGGGACGCGAGCCACGTCGAGGTCGCGCGCCTCGGGCACGGCAAATTCTTCGGTGAGATGTCGCTGATGACGGGCGAGAAGCGCGCCGCCACGGTGCGCGCGGTCAACGAATGTCAGCTCCTCGTCGTCGGACACGAGGCGTTCGAGAGCGTCCTCGAGGGGCACCCCGAGCTCGCCGAGCGTCTCAGCGTGATGCTCGCCGAGCGGCAGCTTCAGCTCGATGAGCGCCAGGCGGTCGCGACCGCGAAGAACAAGCAGGCGCTCGACGAGCGCTCGAGCCAGATCCTCTCGAAGATTCGCGCGTTCTTCGCCATCGAGAAGTAGCGCGCCGAAGAGTGCGCGAGTGTGATTCTGTCTGCGGCCTCGCGCGCGACAGGTGCTACCGTCCCGCTCGATGCCGAAGAAGCCGACGACCTTGCGGAAGACGACGTCCGCCACCTTGCCCGCGAAGAAGCCCGCAGCGCCGCCCGCAGCGAAGCAGACGCCGGCAAAGCCTGCCGCCAAGCCCGCGGGGAAGGCCGCCGCGTCGAAGCCTCAGGCGCCGACGAAGGCCGTCGCGTCGCCGAAGGCCGTCGCGTCGCCGAAGGCCATCGCGTCGCCGAAGGTCGTCGCGTCGCCGAAGGCCGTCGCGTCGCCGAAGGCTGTCGCGTCGCCGAAGGCTGTCACGTCGCCGAAGCCCCCGGCGAAGAAAGCCCCCGTCGTCAGTGCGCCGGTGAAGTCCGCAGCCGTGAAGGTCGTCGCGAAGAAGCCCGTCGCGTCGGCGCCCGCGCCGAAGGCCGCCGCGAAGGCCGCGCCGAAGCTGTCGCCCGTCGCGCCGAAGGCCGCCGCGAAGGCCGCGTCGAAGCCATCGCCCGTCGTCGCGAAGGCCGCCGCGAAGCCCGCAGCGAAGCCTGCACCCGTCGTCGCGAAGGCCGCGTCGAAGTCGTCGCCCGTCGCGCCGAAGGCCGCCGCGAAGGCCGCTGCGAAGGCTCCGCCGAAGCACGACACCGTCGCCGACGCGCCTGCGCCGAAGGCCGCCGCGAAGGCCGCCGCGAAGGCGGCGTCGAAGCAGACCAGCCTGACGCTGGAGCTCGCGCCTGCGCCCGTGAAGGCGCCCGCGCGGGTCGCGCCCAAGGTCGAGGCGGCTCCGCCTCCTCCGCCTCCTCCGCCTCCGCCTCCGCCGCCCCCGCCTGTCGAGGTGAAGAAGCTCGCGACGAAGAAGCTGATCGTCGCCTCGGCGCCTACGCCGAGCTTCGGCGTCGCGCCCGTGAAGCGCGCCCGCGTGAACACGAAGCCCGACGCGGCCGCCGCCGACGCGCTCTTTCTTCAGCACGCGGCGGCGGTCGGTCTCACGCCCGCGACGATCGATCAGGCGTGGGAGCGGATGCCGCTCTTCGGCCCGCTGCTCGCCTTCGCGCTCGTGCGCCAGGGTGTTGATGGGCTCGTGCAGGCGACGATCCGCGCGGCGGCGACCGATGTGCCCGACGCCGACATCGGCGACGCGCTCTCGTCGCTCAGCGCCCCGAGCCATCGCGCCGTGACCACCGTCGCAGAGGCGCGCGATGAGGCGACGATGGCGCGCACGCCTTCTCGCGCCGCGCTGCTCGACGCGAACCAGCACTCGCTCGAGGGCGCGCTCGCCCGTGAAGACGGCAACGTCGCGCACGCCTACGACTGCGGGCTCGCGACGGCGCGCTCGCTGACGGCGGCGGTCGCGACGGCGCGCGGACGCGACGCGAGCGACCAGGTCGAGCGCGGCGAGATCGTCCGAGGCTTGCTCGAGCGCTTGCGCGCCGCGTCCCCGCAAACGCCCGCCGTCGTCTGAGCCCGCGCGCTCGGGCTGTTCGTCCAACGCGCTCGAGCGCCGCCGCTCGGAGCGCAGCGGCCGAGAACCAAGGCGGGCGCCGTCTAGTCGGCGCGCCGCCCGTTCCCTCGTTGCCAGCTATTCCGTGTCCGCCGCGAGCGACCGGATCTTCAGCTCTGCGAGCTGCTCCGGGTTCACCCGATCGGGCGCGCCCGTCATCGCGTCCGTCGCGCGCGCCGTCTTCGGGAAGGCGATCACGTCGCGCAGCGACTCGGCGTCCGTGAGCAGCATCGAGAGGCGATCCCAGCCGAGCGCGATGCCGCCGTGCGGCGGCGCGCCCAGCTTGAGCGCGTCGAGCAGGAAGCCGAACTTCTGCCGCGCCTCCTCTTGCTGAATGCCGAGCACCGCGAACACGCGGCTCTGCACCTCGGGATCGTGCAGGCGGATCGAGCCGCCGCCGATCTCGAAGCCGTTGAGCACGACGTCGTAGCGGTAGCAGAGCACCTTGCCCGGGTCCTTCTCGAGCAGCTCCAGGCTCGCGTCGTGCGGGCGCGTGAAGGGATGGTGAGCCGCAGCCCAGCGCTTGTTGTCCTCGTCGTACTCGAAGAGCGGAGGCTCCACGACCCAGAGGAAATTCCACGCGCCGCCCGAGCCCGACTCCGGGATGACGCCGAGCTTCTTCGCGAGGTGCAGGCGCAGGTTCGCCATCACCGTGTGCACCATCGCCGCGCTGCCGAACTGCAGCAGCAGGAGGTCGCCCTCCTTCGCGCCGCACGCCGCGTTGAGCGCCTCGCGGAACTCCTTGGTCGCGACCTTCGCGAGCGGGCTCTGCGTCCACTCGCCGCCCGCGCCGACCTTCGCGCGCGCGAGCCCCTTGCTGCCCATGCTCTTGACGTACGCCTCGAGCTTGTCCGCTTCGGTGCGCGAGAGGTTCGCGCTCGCGGGCACGACGAGCGCCTTGACGATCTGCGGCGGAAGATCCCGGCGGTACTCGCCCGAGAGGTACTTCTGCGCGAGCGGCTCGAGCATCGGGATCCCACCGCCGCCGTGCTCGATGACGAGCTCCGTCAGGTCGATGTGCTCCATGCCGAAGCGCATATCGGGCTTGTCGTTGCCGAAGCGGCGCATCGACTCTTCGAAGTTGAGGCGCGGGAACTTCTTCTCGGGGTAGAGCGTCTCGAGGTCGATCCCGAGCGTCTCCTTCCAGAGCCTGAAGATCAGCCCCTCCATGATCGTGAAGATGTCGTCCTGGTTGACGAACGACATCTCGACGTCGAGCTGCGTGAACTCCGGCTGCCGATCGAGGCGCGAGTCCTCGTCGCGGAAGCAGCGCACGATCTGGAAGTAGCGGTCGAAGCCCGCGACCATCAGCAGCTGCTTGAAGAGCTGCGGGCTCTCGGCGAGCGCGTAGAATTTGCCGGCGGCCTGCCGCGCGGGGACGAGGAAATTGCGCGCGCCGCCGGGCGTGTATTTGACGAGGAACGGCGTCTCGACCTCGAGGAAGCCGTGGTCCGTCATGTACGCGCGCGTCGACTGCGCCATCTGATGCCGCGTGCGCAGGCTCTTCAGCAGCTTCGGGCGGCGGAGATCGAGGTAGCGGTACTCGAGGCGCTTCTCCTCGGCGGTGTCGGTGTCGTCCTTGATCTCGAAGGGCGGCGTCTCGCTCTTGTTGAAGACGACCGACTCGACCGCGACGACCTCGACCGCGCCGCTCGGGATGCGCGTGTTCCGCATCGTCCCGCGGTCGCGCACGGTGCCGCGCACGCCGAGGACCCACTCGCCGCGGGCGGCGTCGGCGGCCTCGAACGCCTCCTTGTTCGTCGTCGGATCGAACATGATCTGCGCGATGCCATCGCGATCGCGCAGGTCGATGAAGATGCAGCCGCCGTGATCGCGGCGACCTTCGACCCAGCCGAAGAGCACGACCTCTTGTCCGATGTGCTGCTCGCGCAGCGCGCCCGCGTAGTGCGTGCGCTTGAGCTCGTCGATGAAACGCGCCACGGGAAATGCCTCCGGAAGCTCCGGCGCTGCGGATCGCCGCACGCGCCAGAATGAGCGCGGCAAGTTAGGCCCTCGCGACGCAGAGCGTCAAGCCAGGCACGCACCGGGGAGGCGCGAAAAACCGAGCGGGGAGCGGGTCGCGCGGCGTATGCTGCTCGGCCCTCGATGCTGCCTTCCGTCCTCTTCGTCGCCTCCGAGTGTGCACCCTTCGCGAAGACCGGCGGCCTCGGCGACGTCGTCGGCGCGCTGCCGATCGCGCTCGCCGCGCGCGGTCACGACGTCCGCGTCGTCTTGCCGAAGTACGACATCCTGAAGCCCGCGCAGATGTGGCGGCATCCGGAGGCGCTCGCCGTGCCGCTCGGCGCCGGCATCGCGTGGTGCGCCGTCTGGGAGTCGCGCCTGCCGGGCAGCGAGGTGCCCGTCTACTTCCTCGAGCACGACGCGCTCTTCGGGCGCGGCTATCTCTACGATCCGCCGAAGGGCCACGCGGCCGACAACATGGTGCGCTTCGCGATGCTCTCGCGCGGCGCCTTCGCGCTCGCGCGGCACCTGAACTTCACGCCGGATATCTTCCACTCGCACGACTGGCCGAGCGCGCTCGTGCCGGTGTACGCGAACACGACCGAGCGCGGCACTGCGCTCGCGGGCGCGGCGACGGTGCTGACGATCCACAACCTCGCGCATCAGGGCATCTCGCCCGAGGCGGATCTCTGGCGCACGCACGTCCCGCGCGAGTGCTTCCGCGAAGACGGGCTCGAGGATCACGGCAACGTCAACCTGCTGAAGGGCGGCCTCTATCACGCGACGATGCTGACGACCGTGTCGCCGCGCTACGCCGAGGAGATCCGCACCCCCGAGCACGGCGCGGGGCTCGAGAATTTGCTGCGTTTTCGCGCGGGCGATCTCGTCGGCGTGCTCAACGGGATCGACACCCGCGCGTGGGATCCGGCCAAGGACGTCTACCTGCCGGCGCACTACGACGCGCAGGATCTGTCGGGCAAGGTCGTGTGCAAGCGCGCGCTTCAGGAGGAGCTCGGGCTCGCCGTGCGCGAGGATGTGCCGCTGCTCGGCGTCGTCACGCGCCTCGGTCCGCAGAAGGGCACCGACATCATCGCCGCCGCCGTGCCGCAGCTGCTCGGGCTCGGCGCGCAGCTCGTCGTGCTCGGCTCGGGCGACTCGCGCACGGAGGAGACGTTCCGCTACTACAGCGCGCAGAGCCCGGGCGGCTTCCGCGCGAAGATCGGCTTCGATGAGCGGCTCGCGCATCGCATCGAGGCGGCGTCCGATCTCTTCTTGATGCCGTCGCGCTTCGAGCCCTGCGGCCTCAATCAGATGTACAGCATGCGCTACGGCACGCTGCCGCTCGTCCGCGCGACGGGCGGGCTCGACGACACCGTGCAGCAGTGCGACGAGCGCACGGGCGAGGGCACCGGCTTCAAGCTGCACGACCTCAGCGTCAGCTCGCTCGTCGAGACGGCGCGCTGGGCCGTGCGCGTCTGGCGCGAGAATCGCCCGCACTTCCGCACGATGCAGTACCGCGCGATGCGCCAAGACTTCGGCTGGGAGCGCGCGGCGAAGCGCTACGGCGAGGTGTATCGCTGGGCCCTCGAGCGGCGGCGCGGTCACTCGGCCTGAGCTCGCCGCGGGGCGGTCGTAGGCTCGCGCTCACAGACCGAGCGTCGTGCGTGTCTACAGACCGAGCGCGGCGCGCACTTGCTTCGCGAGGGCGCGCACGCTGAACGGCTTGGCGAGGAAGCTCGCGCCGTGGCCGTCGACCCACTCCTGCACGCGCGGGTCGTCGGGCCGCCCGGAGACGAGCAGCACGCGCGTCTCGTGGCGAATCGCGCAGAGCCGCGCTGCGAGCGCGGGGCCGTGAATTCCTGGCAAGAGCACGTCCGCGACGAGCAGATGGATCGGCCCGAAGTGCGCGCTCGCGACCTGCTCGGCGAGCTCGCCGTCCGCGGCTTCGAGCACGTGATAGCCCTGTCGGCGCAGCGTCCGCACGGTCACGGAGCGCACGGCGGGGTCGTCGTCGACGACGAGGATCGTCTCGTGGCCCTCGGGGGGCGGCGTGCCCTCGGGCGGGGGCAGTGTTGCGGCGCGCCTGCCTGGCTCGTGCACAGGCAGCGCGATGCGGAAGGTCGTGCCGACGTCCTGCTCGCTCTCGACGCCGATGCTGCCACCGCACTGGTGCACGACGCCGTACGCCGTCGCCAAGCCGAGCCCGGTGCCGCGCTCCTTCGTCGTGTAGAACGGCTCGAAGATGTGCGCCGCGACCTCGAAGGGCATACCGACGCCGGTGTCCGCGAGCTCGAGCACGACCGAGCCGGTGTCCTCTGCGGTGCCGTCGCGCGTGCGCAGCGTCAGCGTGCCACCGTCCGGCATCGCGTCGCGCGCGTTGACGGCGAGGTTCATCAGCACCTGACCGACGAAGCGGTCGGGATCGAAGAGCACGGAGTCCTCGGTCGCGCGTAGCTCGACGACCAGGCGCACGTTCGCTCCGAGCACGCGCGCGAGCAGCGCCTGTGCGCGCCGCACGACCTCGCCGAGGCGCGTCACGCGGGGCTCGACGATCTGCTGCCGCGCGAAGGTCAGCAGCTGCTGCGCGATCGTCGCCCCGCGGCTCGCCGCCTCGCGCACCTCGCCGAGCATCTCGCGGAGGTCGGTGTCGCTCGTGACCTTCGGGTGCTCGAGCGCGATGTCCGCGTTGCCGAGCACGGCGGTCAGCAGGTTGTTGAAGTCGTGCGCGACCGCGCCCGCGAGCCGACCGAGGCTCTCCATCCGGCTCGCCTGCTGCACCTGCGCCTCGAGGCGCTTTCGCTCGCTGAGGTCGCGCGAGATGCACGAGAGAAACAGCAATTCCCCCGCCGCGTCACGGTGCGCGCACACGACGCAGGACGCGGCCGTCTCCTCGCCCTCGCGCGACAGAAAGGCCGTCTCGCCGGTCCAGCGCCCGCGGACGATCGCGGTCGGGATCGACTCGTCCCGCATCAGATCTGCCGCCCAGCGAGGGTGCAGATCGCCGACGCGCGTGCGCGTGATGTCGGCGTCGTCGGCGAGCCCGACGAGGCGGCGACCCGCGCCGTTCAAGTAGAGCAGGTGGCCGGTGAGGTCCTTGATGCTGATGATGTCGCTGGTCGCTTCGAGCACGCTGAGCAGGCGATCGCGGTCGCTCTCTGCGCGGCGCGCAGCTGCGCGCGCAACCTCCAGCTCGCCCTCGAGCCGCGTCAGCCGTTCCAAGTCAGTCTCACCCACGGACACACTCTATCCTGTCCCTGGTCGCTGGGAAACATCCGTGAGATGAATGCTGTTGGTGAGCTCCATGACCCCCTTCGATCCGCTCGCGCCCGCCTCGGCCACGCCGCCCGCTGACCCGCTCGCGCCGACCCCTGCCCCGCCCGTCGAGCCGCTGCGCGCGTTCACCTCGGTCGCGGATCGCTACGAGCTCGACCGCGTCATCGCGCCCTGCTCGCGCGGCTTTCTGTACGCCGCGCGCGACCGCGCCGAGGGGCGGTCGCTGACGCTCGAGGTGCTGCCGAGCGCGCTCGCGTCCGACGCCGAGGCCGTCGCGAAGTTCGTCGGTGAGGCGATGGCCGCGGCGACGCTGCCCGGCGACTCGATCGCGCGCCCGCTCGCCGTCGGCGCGGACGCGGCGCTCGGGGTGCTCTGGCTCGCGTTCGAGCCCTTCGAGGGCGAGAGCCTGCGCTCGCGCATCGCGCGCGGCGGGCTGTCTCCGCGCGAGTCCGTCGCGATCGTCGGGCGCGTGCTCGACGCGCTCGCCCCGGCGCACGACGCGGGCAAGGCGCACCGCGGGCTCGAGCCCGACGACGTCGTCCTCACGCGCAACCCGGACGGCAGCGAGGGCGTGCGGCTGCTCGACTTCGGCTTCCCGCGGCAGCTCGCGGCGACCGCCGACTCGACCTACGTCTCGCCCGAGCAGGCGCGCAGCTCCGGCTGGGTGACGCCCGCCGCGGACACCTACTCCGTCGGCGCGATCTTCTACGAGCTGATCGCGGGCCACGCGCCGCCGCACCCGCCGCGCCCGTCGCTCGCCGAGGTCGCCCCGCAGACGCCGGGCGGCATCGTGCTCCTCGTCGAGCGCGCGCTCTCCGTCGACCCCGGCGCGCGTCCCGCCAACGCCCGCGTGATGCGCGACGAGATCCAGCGCCTCCTCGCCCCGCCGAAGCCCGTCGCTCCGCCCGCGCCCGTCGTCGCCGGCGCCTACGCCGCCCAATACGGCGCCGCGCCGCTGACGCGCCCCGTGGCGCCGATCTCACCCTACGGCGCCCCGCCGCAGTCGCCTTACGGCGCACCGCCGCAGTCACCGTATGGTGCGCCGCCGCAGTCGCCCTACGGCGCGTCCGCGCCCTTCGCGAGCCCGCCGTTGCAGCAGCCTGCGCGCAAGGGCGGCAGCGTGTGGCCCTGGGTGATCGGCCTGCTCGCGCTCGTCGGGATGTGCCTGATGGCCCCCGTCGCCCTCGTCGTCTTCGGCGCGGTGATGGCCGCCCGCGACGCGAGCACGGCGTCGCCCGTCGAGCCCTACGACCCGCCCCTCGACGGCATCGGCACCGAGCCGACCCCCGACTCCGCAGACCCGCCCGTCGACCCCTCCGCGCCCGTGGTGCAGCGCTACAACGTGCCCGTCGAGGCCGACGATCCGCAGCGCGGGCCGCGGGACGCGCTCGTCACGATCGTCGAATTCAGCGACTTCCAGTGCCCATTCTGCGGCCGCGCGACGGCGACGCTCGCCGAGATCGAGCGCGCCTACCCGACGGATGTGCGCGTCGTCTGGCGCGACCAGCCGCTGCCGTTCCACACGGACGCCGAGCCCGCGGCGCTCGTCGCGCGGGAGGCCTACGCGCAGCAGGGCGACGCTGGCTTCTGGCGTATGCACGACACGCTCTACGCCAACCAGCAGCAGCTCTCGCGCGACGCGCTCCTCCGCTATGCCCGCGAGCAGAGCCTCGACCTCGTCGGCGTGCGCCGCGCCCTCGACACCCGCGCGCAGCTCCCGAAGCTTCAGGCGAGCAGCGCGCTCGGCAACCGCATCGGCGCAGCGGGCACGCCGACGTTCTTCATCAACGGGCGCGTGCTCGTCGGCGCGCAGCCCCTCAGCGCGTTCACCGCGCTCATCGACGAGGAGCTCCGCTACGCGCGCGCGCTGACCATCACGGGGACGCTCCCCTCCGAGGTCTACGCGCAGCTCACCTCCAACGGGCTCAACGCGGAGGCCCCCGCCGCGCCGAACCCGAACGAGGTCGTCGCGCCGGCGCCCGATCCGAACACAGACACCGTCTACCGCGTGCAGGAGCGCGTCGGCGCGCCGAGCAAGGGTCCGGAGCGCGCGCCCGTCGTCCTCACGCTGTTCAGTGACTTCCAGTGTCCGTTCTGCAACCGCCTGACGCCGACCCTCGAGACGCTGATGGCCAACAATCCCGGCAAGATCCGCCTCGTGTGGCGCAACTACCCGCTCTCCTTCCACACGAACGCGCAGCTCGCCGCAGAGGCCGCGATGGAGGCGCAGGCGCAGGGCGGTGACGCGAAGTTCTGGCAGATGCACGCGATGCTCTTCGAGAACCAGCGGGCGCTCGAGCGGTCCGACCTCGAGCGCTACGCCGCGCGCCTGCACCTCGACATGGCGCGCTTCCGCCGCGCCCTCGACACGCACGTGCACGCCGACGTGATCCGCGCCGATGTCGCCGCCGCCGACGCGACCGGCCTCTCGATCGGCACCCCGACCAGCTTCGTCAACGGTCGCTCCGTGCAAGGCGCGCAGCCGCTCGCCGTGTTTCAGGCGGCCATCGACCGGGCGCTCGCCGAGCACTGAGGCGCTGCGCGCCGAGCTCGGCTTCCGGCGCGCGCCCTTCGCGCCCCGAGTTCCCCCGACGTTTCTCGCGGTCGCGCTTGGGAATACTTGCGCGTGGCCCCGTTTGTAGCGAGAATCGCCCCCGACCGTGAGGCGGCGCGGGGAGCGTGCCCGTTGCGGAGAGGAGCCCGAAGAGATCATGGCGGCCAAGGAAATCGTCTGCGCGATGTGCGGCTTCAAGAACGCGGGCAACGTGGCGCGCTGCGTCTCGTGCGGCGCGAAGCTCGACGCGCACGGCGGTGCTGACTACACGGAAGAAGAGCTCGCGGCCCGCCGCCATCAGCAAGAGGGCTTCGAGTGGAAGTGGGCCATCATGGCCGTCGTCGTCTACGTGCTCCTGCAGGTGCTGTTCATCGGGGTCTTGCCGCACATCATCCCGTCGTACGACCCGCAAGGGCTCGCGGGGCTCGGCATCTCGGTGGTCGTGTGGTTCTTCGGTGGGATCCTCGTCGGCTTCATCTCGCCCGGTAAGACGTTCGTCGAGCCCGCGGTCGGCGCGCTGATCGCGGTCGTGCCGACGATCGGCTACCTGATGTTCATCACGCCCGAGGGCTTTCAGCCGACGCTCCTCGCGTACATCGTCGGCGGCATCCTCGGTGCGATGATCTCGCTCTTCGGCGCGTTCATCGGTGAGAAGGCGCAGATGGTCCTGCGCCCCAGCAAGGCCTGAGCACGCCGACGGTGCGCGCGGTGGCACTGCGGGCGGCCGTCGCGCTGGCGGCGGTCGCGCTCCTGGCGCCCGCCTCCGCGCTGGCGCAGTCGACCGGCGGCAGCTTCGGGGGCGGCAGCTTCGGCGGCTCCAGCGACAGCTTCGGCAGCAGCTCGAGCGGCCCGAGCAGCGGCGGCAGCTACGGTGGCGGCGGCAGCTACGGTGGCAGCGACACCTCCAGCGCGAGCGGCGCCGACACCTCCGGCAGCAGCATCGGCGGCGGTGAGACCACGAGCAGCACCGGCTACGGCGACGACAGCGCGACCGCGAGTGGTGGCGGCTGCGGGGTCTCGCCTGGGTTCGCGGTCGCGTTCGCCCTGCTCTTCGCGTTCTATCTGGTGGTCAACCCGCCGAAGAAGCGCGGCTTCGCCCCCGGGCTTGCCGCGCCCGCTGTGGCCGGCAAGCTCGACGTCTCCGCCATCCGCCTCGGGATCGACTGGCGCGCGCGTCAGGCGGTGCAAGCGCGGCTGAGCGAGCTCGCCCGCGCGGGAAAGACCGACACCCCGGCGCAGCTCGCGGAGTTGCTGCGAGAGACCGTCCTGTTGCTGCAGGCGTCGAGGCTCTCCTGGCTCTACGCCCATGTGTCGAACCACCAGCCGATGAGCCCCGCGGAGGCCGAGCGCGCGTTCCGCGACCTCGGCGCACGGGCCCGCGCAGAGTTCCGCCACGAGCTGATCCGCAACGCGGACGGCGCCCTCAGCGCCGGTGACACGCCCTCGCTGAAGGCCCACCCCAACGAGGGCGCCGGCGTCGTCGTCGTCACGCTGATCGTCGCCGCCAAGCGACCGATCGTCGACACTCTGGCCAGCGCGGGCGTCGAGTTCCTCGATGTGCTGCTCGAGGACCTGCGCGCCGTCGCCGCGTCGGGCGCGCTCGCCGCGCTCGAGGTGGTCTGGTCGCCCGCCGCTGAGGACGACCGCATGAGCACGGCGGAGCTCGAGCAGCACTACCCTGAGCTCGAGAAGCTCGACGAGAAGGCCATCGCGGGCCGCGTCTTCTGCGCGCACTGCAGCGGGCCGTTCCCGATGGAGCTCCTCGCCTGCCCGCACTGTGGCGCGCCGGTGTCGAGCGCGACCAGGAGCTAGGCGCTGACCTCTTCCCCGCGCCGCCCATCGCACTGTCTCGCCCGCCCGTTGGCCGTCGTCCCGCGCCGTGATCGATGAGGACGCTCGCTACACCGATGGCTACGGCGACCAGGGCGCCGCGACCGCGCCGGGCTCTCCGGCGGAGTGAGCCGCCGGTCAG
>CAIUAC010000177.1 GCA_903896985.1 uncultured Sandaracinus sp. | reverse complement strand
GTGACGCTGCCGCGGCGGCCGACGCGGCGGTCGAGGGGGCGTTCGACGAGAGTACGGGCGCAGGCAGGCTCTGCGTCGAGCGCGTCTCGAAGGGGATGAACAGCGTGAACGTGGAGCCGACTCCCGGCTCGCTCTCGAGCTGGATCTCGCCCCCGAGGAGCGCGACGATCTCGCGCGAGATCGAGAGCCCGAGGCCCGTGCCGCCGTAGCGCCGCTTGTCGCCCGAGTCCGCCTGCTGGAACGCCTCGAAGACGATCTTCTGCTTGTCGTGCGGGATGCCGATGCCGGTGTCCGTGATGCGAATCGCGATCGCACGCTCCGGCGTCAGGCGGCTGCGAGAGAGGTCCACGCCAGGCGCGACCAAGCCGAACGACAGCGTGACTCCACCGGTGTCCGTGAACTTGAGCGCGTTGCCGACGAGGTTCTTGAGCACCTGCCCGAGGCGGTGCGGGTCGGTGACGAGGCGCGTCGGGATGTTGGGCGCGACGTTGACCGCGAGGGTCAAGCCTTGGTTCTTCGCCATATGCCCGAACTGCCTCATCAGGGTCTGCGCGATCTCCGTGACCTCCACGGTCTCCAGCCTCAGCTCCATGCGGCCGGCCTCGATCTTGGCGAGGTCGAGGATCTCGTTGATCAGGTTGAGCAGGTCGTTGCCGCTCGCGAAGATGACGCTCGCGGACTCCTGCTGATCCGCGTTGAGGTTGCCCTCCGGGTTGTCGCGCAGCGAGCGCGCGAGCAGCAGCAAGCTGTTGAGCGGCGTGCGCAGCTCGTGCGACATATTCGCGAGGAACTCGGACTTGTACTTGCTGGCGACCGCGAGATCGTCCGCCTGCTTCGCGAGCTCCGAGCGCGCGCGCTCGATCTCCTTCTTCTGGATCTCGAGCTTGCCGTTCCGCTCACCGAGCTCCTGATTCGTCAGCTCGAGCTCGCGCTGCTGCACCTTGAGGCGCGACTCGGACTCCATCGTCCGCTGCATCTGCGCCTCGAGCTCCTCGTTCGACTGCTCGAGCTCGACCTGCTGCGCCTTCAGCTCGTTGCTCGCCGCCTGCAAGGAGCGCTGCTGCTGCTTGAGCTCCTCGTTGTTGGCCTGGAGCTCCTCTTGCTGCGTGCGGATCGCCTCCTGATTGAGCGCGATCTCGAACGCCGCGCCGACTACCGCCGCGACCAGCTCGATGTACTGCTGATGCACCGCGGTCAGCACCGTCAGCGTGCCGAGCTCGATGACCGCGCGGAGCTCGCCCTTGTAGACGATCGGCGCGACACAGATGTTGCGGGGCAGGGTCTCCCCGAGCCCGGAGGTCACGCGGACGTAATCCTCGGGCGCGTTCTCGAGGACGATCTGCTTCTTCTCGAGCGCCGCCTGCCCGACGAGCCCCTCGCCGAGACGGAAGCGGCTCGAGAGGTTCTTCCGCTGCGTGTATGCGTACGAGCCGAGCAGCTGCAGCAACGGACCATCTTGGTCCTGCTCCATCAGGTAGATGGCCCCGACCTTCGCCCCGAGGTGCTCGGCGATCGCCGTCACGGCCGAGGTGGCGAGGATCTGCATGTTGTCCTGCCCGAGCACGAGCACGTTGACCTTGGCGACGCCGGTCTTGACCCAGTCGGCGTCGCGCGCCTCACGCGCGGTCTCCCGCAGCGAGCGCGTCATCTTGCGGAGCGCGATCCCAAGCTCGTCGCGCTCGCTGCGCGGCACGATGTCCGCGGCGTAGTCGCCCGTCGCGATGACGTTCGCCTGCCGCGCGGCCTCGCGGAGGTTCCCGACCATGCGATTGAGCGCCGCCGCTTGCGCGTCGCGGGGCCCCTTCGACGTGACGACGATGTCGAGGTGCCCGTTGGCGACGGCCTCCGCCGCGCCCGTCGCCTCCCGCAGGCTCAGCGTCATCGCGCGGAGCGCCAAGCTCAGCTCGTCCTTTTCGCTGCGCGGGATGACCTCCGCCGAGTAGTCACCGGCGCCGATCGCGCTCGCTTGGCGCGACACATCGCGCAGCGTGCCGACCATGCGGTTGATGGCGCCCGAGAGCAGGTCGCGCGGGCCGTGCGAGGTCACGCCGACGGCGAGGTCGCCGCTCGCGATGGCCTCCGCGGCGGCGGCGGCGTCGCGCAGGTTGCCGGTCATCGTCTTCAGCGCGATCCCGAGCAGGTCCTTGTCGTTGCGCGGCGTGAAGTCCGCGCCGAAGTCGCCGAGGGCGATCAGGTTCGCCTGCTTGGCCGTGTCCTTGAGGCTCGCGACCATGCGATTGAAGGAGATCGCGAGCTGGTCGCGCGGGCCGCGCGGAATGACCTCCACGTCGAGCTCGCCCTTGGCGATGTCCGCCGCCGCCCGCGCGGACTCGCGCAGAGACTCGACGACGCTGCGCATCGCGTCGTGGAGCGGGCCGAACTCGTCCTCCCCGCGGGCGCCAAGCTGCGCGTCGAAGTCGCCGCGCGCGAGGTTCTCGGCGGCGTCCTTCAGCATCGTGGTCCGGGCGCCGATCGCGCTGACGATCGACCCGCCCGCGAGCCCGATCAGGAGCAGCGCCAGCAAGAGCACGCCGACCAGAACGCGGTTCGAGAGCGCCTGCGCGTCGTCGGCGTCTTTGGAGAGCTGAACCGCGGTCGTCGCCTGAAATTGCACGACCTTGGC
>CAIUAC010000176.1 GCA_903896985.1 uncultured Sandaracinus sp. | reverse complement strand
GCGCGGCGCGCGCGGGGTCGACCGCGGGTCACTCCGAGGGGAGCGGCGCGATCGGCCCGCCGCGAGCGGACTGAACCGCGACCGCGCGGACGCCGCCCTCGCGCTCCGCGGGGTGCTGCTCGCAGGCGCCGATTGCGCACGCCACGAGGAGCAGGGCAGCGAGTTGCGCGCCCGCTTGCGCGACCTGCGCGCGCCGGCGGCGCGACTCGCGCAATCCCTTGCGCAACGCGCGCGGAGCCGCCGAGAAACGTGGGTTAAACGACGTGGCACGGGGCGTGCTCAAGAGCGGACCCACACGTCGTCGACGGCGCTGCCCGACGACAGAGTCCACCGCTCGCCCGCCACACCACACGGAGAACACGATATGGCCCGCACGCTCTCGATCCTCGCGCTCGCTCTCTCCCTCTCGCTCGCGGCCACCGGCTGCGCGTCGTCGGTCCGATTCGTCGCGCGCCAGCCCGGTGGCGGCATCCTCCGCGCGCAAGGCCCCGTCGTGCCCAGCACGCGCGCGCTGTACGCCGCGATGACCGCGCACTGCGGCGGGCACTGGCGTCTGCTCGACGGCCGCGACGGCGTGGCGATGCTCGGCTGGGGCGGCGCGGCGGCGGACGGGACGGCGCTCCCCCCGGACGAGATCGCGTTCGCGTGCGAGCAGCGCTGACCCACGCCGCTCACCTCCGCCTCGGCCGCGGGAACGCGTACTGCGAGAGCCGCGACACCAGGGTTCGTCGCGAGATCCCGAGCATCGAGGCCGCCTGCGTCTGGTTGCCGCCGCAGCGCGCGAGGGCGTCCTCGATCTGTCGTCGCTCGACGTCCTCGACCGCCACGCGGCGCTCCTCCCGCGCCTCGGTGGGAGAGCCCTCGGGCATCGGCGCGTGACCGGCGGGCGTGGTCGGCGCGAGCCCGCGCCCCGGAGCCAGCGCGACCGCGGCGCCGCCTGCCGCGAGCCTCGAGGGGAGATGCTCCGCGCGGATCTCGTCGCCGCCGCACATGAGGACGGCGCGCTCGACGGCGTTGCGTAGCTCGCGGATGTTCCCCGGCCAGTCGTGCGTGAGCAGCCGCGCGAGCGCGTCGGGGCCGAGGCGCGGCGCCGGGCGATCGAGCTCGGTGGCGGCAGCCGCGAGGAAGACTCGAGCGAGCGACTCGATCTCCACGCGCCGCTCGCGCAGCGGCGGGATCGTGAGCGTCGCGCCGTTGAGCCGGAAGAGCAGGTCTGCGCGAAAGGTGCCGCGCTGCGCGTCGCGCTCGATGTCACGATTGGTCGCGGAGATGACGCGCATATCCACGGGAGTCGGCGTGCGACCGCCGACCCGCATCACGCGGCGCTCCTCGAGCACGCGCAGCAGCTTCACCTGCGTCGAGAGCGGCATATCCCCGACCTCGTCGAGGAAGACCGTGCCGCCGTCGGCAGACTCGAGCAGCCCGCGCTTCGCCTGCGCCGCGCCGGTGAAGGCGCCCTTCTCGTGCCCGAAGAGCTCGCTCTCGAGCAGCGTCTCGGAGAGCGCAGCGCAGTTCAGCGCGACGAACGGCCCCTGCGCGCGCGGCGAGACCCGGTGGATCTCGTGCGCGAGGACCTCCTTGCCGACGCCCGTCTCGCCGAGGATGAGGATCGAGATGGGGCCGAGCGCCGCGCGCCGCGCCTCGTCGTAGACCGCCTGCATCCGCGGCTCGAGCACGATGGCGCGCGTCGGGCGCTCGGCCCTCGAGGGCCGCGCTTGCCGCTCGGAGGAGGGGCGCTCCGGGACCTGCGATTGCCGCACGCGCGCGCGCTCGAGCCGCGCTCGGATCGCCTCGAGCAGGTCCGAGCGCGCGTAGGGCTTGGTGACGTAGTCGTCCGCGCCGAGGTTCATGCCGAGCCGGATCTCCGCGCGCTCGGCCCTCGCGCTGAGGAAGACGAAGGGCACGGACGCGGTCGCGTCGTGCTCGGAGAGCGCCTTGAGCACGCCATACCCATCGAGCACTGGCATGGTGATGTCGCAGAGGACGAGATCGGGCGCGCGCGCGAGCGCCTCCGCGACCCCGGCGGCCCCGTCCGCGGCGCCGACGGCCTCGAACTCCTCCGCTTCGAGCAGCTCGAGGATGTTCGAGCGAATCCCCGCGTCGTCCTCGATCACCAGGATTCGCGTCACGCAGCGCTCTCCTTCTGCACCACTTCGTCGACGGGAAACACGACCTCGAAGCGGCTCCCTGCGCCCACCGCGCTCTCGACGCTCACGCTGCCGCCGTGGAGATCGATGGCGCGCTTGACGACCGCGAGGCCGAGGCCCGTGCCGGGGATCGCCCCGACGTTGCTGCCACGGCGGAAGCTCCCGAAGAGCCGCTCGCGATCCGGCTCCGGGATCCCGATGCCCTCGTCGCGGACGACGAGCCGCACCGCGCTCCGCTCGCGCGCCGCGGACAGACGCACGAGCCCACCGTCCGGTGAGTACTTGATCGCGTTCGAGAGGAGGTTGTCGAGGACGTGCCGAATCAGTCGCTCGTCGGCCACCACCGGCTCGCCTTCATAGGGAACGAACTCGATCTTCCGGTCGCCTCCGGTCTTGAGCTCCACGGTGCCGATGACGTCCAGGCAGACCCGGTCGAGGTCCATCGGCGCAGGCTTGAATTCGAGCGCGCCGGCCTCGCCTCTCCCGATCAGCAGGATGCCGTCGATGAGCTGCGTCATGTTCTGCACGGAGCTTCGGATCCGGTCGATGTGCACCTGCTTCTTCTCCGGGGTCCAGCGCTCGCCGTAGGCCTCGAGCAGCTCGGTCGACGAGAGGATCACGCTCAGCGGAGTCCGAAATTCATGGGAGCTCATCGACACGAAGCGGTTCTTCATGTCGACCGCGGCGGCGAGCTGCTCGGAGGTGTGCTGGATCGCGCGCGCGCTCTTGCGCATGCGCAGGACGATCAGCGCCGCGCCGAGCACGACGACGGCGAGCGCCAGGACGAACACGACGCTGCCGCGCCGATCCGCGGCCCTGACCGCGACGGCGAGCGCCGCTCGATAATGGTCCCCGAGGCGCTCGGAGCGTCGCGCGGCCCGCAGCGCGTCGAGCTCGCTGAGCAGCCGCTCGACGCGCGGCCGCCGCGAGGTCACGACGTTCGAGTGACGTCGCACGAGGTCGACCTCGTCAGCCGACAGGCTCGGGTCGGCGCTGAGGCTCGCGAGGGCCGCTCCGACGCGCGCGTGCAGCGAGGGCTCGTTCCAGAGGTGGAGCATCAGCACATCGCGCACGAGCGCGTCGATGCGCGCGACCTCTCCGACCGACTGGACGTGCGCGGCGAGGCTCGCGCCCGCGACGGGCAGAAAACGGAGCGAGTTGAGGAGGATCGCGTTCTCGCTCTTGAACGACTCGATGAGCTCCGCCTCGCGCGAGAGGGTCGCGAGCGAGCGGGTGACCGAGCGCGTGAGCGCTGCCCGGTCCTCGTCCTCGAGGAAGCGCGGCGGCTCGGCGAGCTGTTCGTGGACCACGCGGAGCTCGCGCAGCACCGCGACGAGCGGGTCGTAGTTCGCGACGATCCCGGCGCGCGCCCGCACGATATCCTCGCTCAGCTCGTGGTCGAGCGTCTCGAGGCGTCCGAGCCTGCCCGCGTAGCGCTCCTGCAGGCGAGGATCGACCGCACGCTCGCGGGTCGTGACCAGATAGGCCACGAGCGCGAGAGCGGTGATCACGCCGAGAATCGCCACTGCCCGCATCGCCTGCCCCCTCGCCACCGCTCCTTCGGCGGCGGACGAGCTCCCGAAGATAACGAAGTCGCGGCCACCGGAAAAGCTGAATTTCCAGGGTCCGCCCGGAAGCTTGTGGACGACGCCTGGACTCGGGCTCTCGTGGTCGATGCGGGCGCCAAGGAGCGCGGCGGTGTCGGGACCCGCGAGTGCGAGCCGCGCGCGAGCCCGTGCCGAACGTCAGCAACGAGTCACGTGCAACCTCGCGGGGGAGTCATGCGGGGACTTTCATGGGTCGTCGCGGCCGCGC
>CAIUAC010000175.1 GCA_903896985.1 uncultured Sandaracinus sp. | reverse complement strand
GACGTCCGTGCTCTCGTCGGTCATCAGCGCCACGACGGTGCTCGAGTCGATGCCGCCCGAGAGGAACGCGCCGACCGGCACATCCGAGATCAGCCGCAGCCGCACGGAGTCGCGCAGCAGCCGCTCGAGCTCGCGCGCGGCCTCGTCCTCGTCGCCGCGGAACGGCCTCGCGTGCGCGCCATCCACGACGGCGACGGGGTCCCAGAACACCGTCTCACGCGCCACCGAGAGGTCCGGCGTGCGCAGCGTGAGGAACGTCCCGGGTCGGACCTTGATGGCGTCCGTGAACCCAGTGCTCGGCGCGGGCACGCAGTTGTAGCGGAGGTACGACGCCAGCGCGTTGCGGTCCGCGGTGCGCGAGAACCCCGGATGCGCCGCGATGGCGGATAGCTCCGAGGCGAACGCGACCCCGCCGCCCTGCAAACGAGCGAGGTAGAGCGGCTTGATCCCGAGCCGGTCACGGACGAGCCGCAGTGTGCGCTCCTCGCGGTCCCAGAGGGCGAACGCGAACATCCCGATGAAGCGCTCGAGGGCGCGCTCGAGCCCCCACACGTCCACGGCGGCCAAGAGCACGGCGGTGTCGGAGCCGCCGCGCACGGCGACGTCAGGCGCGATCCGCGCAAGCTCCGCCCGCAGGTCGCGGTAGTTGTAGATCTCGCCGTTGAACACCACGACGTAGCGGCCCGAGGGCGACGTCATCGGCTGCGCGCCGTCCGACGTGAGATCGAGGATCGACAGCCGACGATGGCCGAGCGCGACGCTCGCGTCTGCGTCGGTCCACAGCCCTGCCCCGTCGGGCCCGCGGTGCGCGAGCGCCTCGCGCATACGCAACACGCGCCCGCCAAGCTCCTCGGCAGGCATCGCACGCCCCTCCCAAATTCCGACGATCCCACACATGCGGCGGTCCTTATCGCACGACAGTTGCGCGGAGACTACCGAACGTTTGATCGGGGCAACGCAACCAACCCCACGACCAACGCTTGACGCCCCCGCCCGCTGGGTGGCAAACCCCGCCCCAGAACGCGCGGGGACGAGGAGAATTTCATTGGCGACCACGGAAACCATCGCAGTCATCGGTCTCGGCTACGTCGGGCTCCCCGTCGCGCTCGCCTTCGCGCGCAAGCACGCGCGGGTCGTCGGCTTCGACATCAACCAGGCGCGCGTGGCTGAGCTGCGCTCGGGCCAGGACCGCACGAACGAGGCGGACCTCGCGGAGCTTCGCGCGACGACGCTGCGCGTGACGGCCGACCCAGAGGAGCTGCGGGCGGCGACGTTCTTCGTCGTGACTGTACCGACGCCCATCGACTCGAACCGGCAGCCTGACCTCACGCCGGTCGAGCGCGCGTCCGAGACCGTCGGCAAGTACCTCTCGCGCGGCGCGGTCGTCGTCTACGAGTCCACCGTCTATCCCGGCGTCACCGAGGAGATCTGCGGTCCGATCCTCGAGCGCCTCTCGGGGCTGCGCTGCGGCGTGGACTTCACGCTCGGCTACTCGCCCGAGCGCATCAACCCGGGCGACCGCACGCACACGCTCGAGCGCATCACCAAGGTCGTCTCCGGCCAGGACGCCGCGACGCTCGATCGCGTCGCCGACGTCTACGGCGCGATCATCGAGGCGGGCGTGCACCGCGCGCCGTCCATCCGCGTCGCCGAGGCCGCGAAGGTCATCGAGAACACGCAGCGCGACCTCAACATCGCGCTGATGAACGAGCTCGCGCTGATCTTCGATCGCATGGGCATCCGCACGACCGATGTGCTCGCGGCCGCCGGGACCAAGTGGAACTTCCTCAAGTTCTCGCCCGGGCTCGTCGGCGGGCACTGTATCGGCGTCGATCCGTACTACCTCACGGCCAAGGCCGAGAGCCTCGGCTACCACCCCGAGGTCATCCTCGCCGGCCGCCGCATCAACGACGGCATGGGCGCGTTCATCGCGCAGAAGCTCGTCAAGCTGCTGATCGCGTCGGACCTGCCGGTCAAGCGCGCGCGCGTCGGCGTGCTCGGCCTCACGTTCAAGGAGAACGTCCCGGACCTGCGCAACAGCCGCGTGCCGGATATCCTCAACGAGCTGAAGCAGTTCGGCATCGAGACGCTGATCCACGACCCGCGCGCCGACGCCCACGAGGCGCACGAGGAGTATGGCGTGAAGCTCTCCCCCATCGACGAGTTCGCCGGGCTCGACGCCGTGGTGCTCGCCGTCTCGCACACCGAGCTGATCGCGCTCGGCGCCGCCAAGCTCGCCGCGATGCTCAAGCCCGGCGGCGTGCTCATCGACGTGAAGTCAGCCCTCGACCCCGCCACCGTCCCCGCCGGCGTCACCTACTGGTGCCTGTGAGCTCAGGTCTCTGTGGGCGGACGCGGGTGTCAGGCCTCACAGAGTCGGTGGGCCGGGCCTCCGCGCCCGCCTCCCTCACAGAGTCGGTAGGACGGGCCTCCGTGCCCGCCTCCCGCACAGCGTCGGTGGGGCGGGCCTCCGTGCCCGCCTCCCTCACAGAGTCGGTGGGGCGGGCCTCCGTGCCCGCCTCCCGCACGGCGTCGGTGGGGCGGGCCTCCGTGCCCGCCTCG
>CAIUAC010000174.1 GCA_903896985.1 uncultured Sandaracinus sp. | reverse complement strand
CATCATCGGCGGCAATTCGGGCTCGCCGGTCATCAACAAGAATGCCGAGGTCGTGGGCCTCATCTTCGACGGCAACCTGCAGTCACTGGGTGGCGAGTACGGCTTCGACGCGACGGGCGGCACGCTCGGCCGCGTGCTGATCGACGGCGCGAGGGGCGCGGCGGTCGAGGCCGCGCAGCTAGGCTTCGATATGCCGATGCCGCGCCTCGCCGAGAACGGCACCGGCGGCCTCGCGCTCGTCTACCGCGACACCGAGAGCCTGCGCGACAAGTCCGGCCTGTACGTCGTCGCGCTCGGCGACCGCCTCCGCCCGATCGGCGCCCCACGCCGCATCGCTCGCGCGAACGGCCCCGGAGCCGCGACCCTGACCGCGTGCGTTGGTTCGGTGTTCGCCATCGCCCCGCGCACCTATCAGCGCGACATCCTCGTCGGCCTCACGCGCCTGACGCCCGACCTGACCGAGCGTGGGCGCGAGCAGCAGGTCTACGAGGACGGCCGCGCCATCGCCCAAGCCGCCCTCGGCTGCACGCGCGCCGGGCCGCTCTTGGTCACGGGCGAGCAGGGCACGGCGACGCGCCCCGAGGCGAGGGTGCGCGCGACGACGCTGGAGTGCGCCGACGAGTGACGGGAGGCGCCGAGCGTCTCACGGAGAGACGCTTTGACGCTGCACATAGGGTCAAATCGGGTCCGCGGAGGGCGTCCGGCGGTGCGCGGCGGTGCACGGAGGGCGGCGCAGAGGCCGCCGGCGACGACGCGCGCTCCGCCGAGCGCGGCGCGCAGGCATCCTCACCCCCACGCTTGGCCCGAGGCGCTCGCTCGCCCCTCTCCCTCGACGGGAGAAGGGCAGGCTGAGGCTTCACGAACGCGCGCGGCGCAGTGTCCCGCACCGCCGGACGCGCTGACCGCCGTCGCGGCGAAGCGCGACGCACCGCCGGGCACCCTCACGAGCGCGCGCAGGGCTCGTCAGCGTGCTGCGGCGAGCGGTGCGAGGAGCGCGACGAGATGCGCTGCCGTCACGTCGGCGATGGCGACGCGGACCACGCGAACGTCGTGGGCAGCGAGCGCTTGGTCGCGGGCGCGGTCGTAGTCGGAGACCGTCGGATCGTCGTGCACGCCGCCATCGATCTCGAGCGCCAGCCGAAGCTCAGCGCAGTAGAAGTCGACGATGAACGCGCCGATCACCTGCTGACGGCGGAACTTGAGCCCGAGGCAACGACGGCCACGCAGGAGCGTCCACGCCAACGCCTCGGAAGGAGTCGGCGCCCGCCGCAGCTCGCGCGCCCGTTGGGTGCTCTCCCGCGTGACCGCAACCCCGCGGACGACGCGCGACCCGCTTCGATGGGCAAAGTGCATGGACGCCGCTTCGCCCGCACCGCCCAGGAGTTGCGCCGCGGACCCCAGCGAGCCTCCCGAGCCGCCCGCCCGCGCCCTTCTCCCGTCGAGGGAGAGGGGCAAGCGCCACGCTTCGCCGAGGAGCGTGGGGGTGAGGATGCCGCGGCGGTGAGGATGCCGGGGCTGTGAGGATGCCGCGCTGAGGATGCCGCCGCGGTGCGGATGCCGCCGCGGTGCGGATGCCGCCGCGCTGAGGATGCCGCGCTTCGCCGAGGAGCGTGGGGGTGAGGATGCCGGGGCTGTGAGGATGCCGGGGCTGTGAGGATGCCGCGCT
>CAIUAC010000173.1 GCA_903896985.1 uncultured Sandaracinus sp. | reverse complement strand
GGGGCATCCCCGCGGGGCAGAAGTCGCTCGCGTTTCGCGTCGTGTACCGCGACCCCGCGGCGACGCTGACGGACGAGCGAGTCGACCGCGCGCACGAGCTGGTGACGCGCGCGGCGCGCGAGCGCTTCGGCGCTTCCGTTCGAGGCTGAGGCGGCGCGGCGCGAGCCTGCGGCGGTGCGCGAGCGCGCTTCGAGGCGCGCCCGTCCGTCGCGGTTGAGTCCTGAGGGCAATCGTGGTTGCATAGCCGTCGCCGTTCGACCGAGCGGCGTTCCCCCCTCTGGAGAAGTTCTCGATGACCAAGGCGGAAATCATCGACAGCGTCTACGAGAACGTCGGCGGATTCTCCAAGAAGGAGTCCGCCGAGATCGTCGAGGCTGTGTTCGACACGATGAAGGAAGTCCTCGCCGACGGAAAGAAGATCAAGATCTCCGGCTTCGGTAACTTCGTCGTGCGCGCCAAGAAGGAGCGCATGGGGCGCAACCCGCAGACGGGCTCGCCGATCCCGATCAGCGCGCGGCGCGTGCTCACGTTCAAGCCGAGCCAGGTGCTCAAGGGCACGCTCAATCCGCACAAGTCGAGCGCTGGGCAGCAGCCTGGTGCGCTCCCGCCGCGCGCGGGCGAGGGTAGCGCCTCCAGCTGACGCTTCTCCGGTCGAGGTCCCCGGCGTGCGTGAGCGCCGCCCAGGGGTCGTGCCCATCTTCCTGTAGCAAGCCAGCGCGGCGCGCTGCGCCAAGCGGGGACGGTATTGCCTTCGCGGACGCTCCTCCCGGACAAGCACTTCTACAAGATCGGTGAGGTCGCGGACCTGATCGGCGTGAAGCCGCACGTCCTGCGCTATTGGGAGAGCGAGTTCCCGAGCCTGCGCCCCATGAAGACGCGCGGCGCGCACCGCGTGTACAAGAAGCGCGACGTCGAGCTCGCGATGCTGATTCGCCGCCTGCTCCACGACGAGGGCTACACCACGCCGGGCGCGAAGAAGCGCCTGCGCGAGCTCGGTCACGAGCGGGCTGAGAGCGATGAGGGGCGCGGCGCGTCCCGCGAGGTCGTGCTGCGAGGCGAGCTGCTCGGGCTGCGCGAGGAGCTCCAGAGGCTGCTCGCGCAGCTGACCGCGATCGGCGCGGGGCCGCCGGCCGCGGGCCTGCCGCCGAGCGTCCTCGCGCAGTCGGCGACGCCGCTCGCCTCAGCGCCGGAGACGGCACAAATGACCGTGTCGAGCGTCGTGCCGGCGGCTCGCCGTGGTGCGCCGCCCAAGTGATCTGCGCTCGGCCACGATTCTGCGTTGCGGGTCCCGCGGAACCGTGTATCTTCCGCCTCCCCTTAGCGGGGGACGTGTTCATCGGGGCGTAGCGCAGCCTGGTTAGCGCACCAGACTGGGGGTCTGGGGGTCGCTGGTTCGAATCCAGTCGCCCCGACCACGTGAAGGGCCGCAAGCCGAAAGGCTGGCGGCCCTTCCTCTTTGTGGGCAGTGCATCACGCACCGGTTGGGTAGGCAGTGCATCACGCACCGGTTGGGTAGGCCCTGCATCACGCACGGACCGACCGTTGCAGTCACGGCCCGTTCGCGCGTGGTACATCTGCCCGCGATGAGCGCGCGACCGCTGGTACTTGTCTCGAACGACGATGGCGTGAACGCGCCGGGCATCCGGACGCTGGCCGAGGCGCTCCGCGAGGCGTTCGACGTCGTCGTGTGCGCCCCCGAGGGCGAGCAGAGCGCGCAGTCGCACTCCCTGACGCTCGCTCGGCCGCTGCGGCACCGGAGGCTCGGCGATGGCGTGCACGCCGTCGACGGTTCGCCCGCCGACTGCATCTACGTCGCCCTGCACCACGCGCCGATCCTCGCGCGCCGCCCCGACGTCGTCGTCAGCGGGATGAACCACGGCGTGAACCTCGGGTCGGACGTCTTCTACTCGGGGACGGTCGCGGCGGCGCGAGAGGGCGCGCTGCGCGGCATTCCCGCGATGGCGTTCTCTCTCGACTCGGGCGGCGACCTCGCGGCGGCGTGCGCGCTCGCGCGTGAGATGGTGCTCCGCCTCGTGACCGCCGGGGCAGGCGTCGCCGACCGCGACGACGTCACGCCGCTGCTCAACGTGAACTTCCCGGTCGGGCGCGTGAAGGGCGTCCGCACGACGCGCCTCGGGCGGCGCCTCTACGCGGACGAGGTCGTCGTCCGACAGGACCCGCGCGGGCGCGAGTACTTCTGGATCGGCGGCCCCGCCGGGGCGCGGCACGAGCACGTCGACGGCAGCGACACCGCGGCCGTCGACGCTGGCTACGCTACAGTCACCCCCCTGATGATCGACGCGAGCTCGGCAGCGCACTTTGGACTCGCGGCCTTCGTCGCGGGCCCTGCCGACGACAGCGGGAGCACACCATGACCACCACCGAAGATCGCCTGAAGTACCTCCGCTCGCACGTCCGTGACGTCGTCGACTTCCCGAAGGCGGGCATCCTGTTCAAGTACATCACCCCGTTGCTCGGGGACGCGCGCGCGCTCACGACGGTGATCGACCTCTTCGCCGAGCGCTTCACCGGCGCCGGCGTCGACACGATCGTCGGGATCGAGTCGCGGGGCTTCCTCTTCGCGGCGCCGCTCGCGGTGCGGCTCGGCGCGGGCTTCGTGCCGGCGCGAAAGCCCGGCAAGCTACCGAGCAAGACCGACTCGGTCTCCTACGCCCTCGAGTACGGCACCGACTCGCTCGAGCTGCACAGCGACGCGATTCGCCCGGGCGCGCGCGTGCTCGTCGTCGACGACGTGATCGCGACGGGAGGCACGGCGTGGGCCGCGGCGGAGCTCGTTCGGCGACAGGGCGGCGAGGTGCTCGGCGCCGCGTTCCTGCTCGAGCTGACGTTCCTCTCGGGCCGCGAGCGCATCGCCCCGGTCGAGTCTTTCTCGCTGCTGACTTACTGAAGCGCTTCAGCAAGCGCCGCCCCGATCGGCCCGGCATCGGGCGCAGCGCGGGGCGGTCGCGTCAGCGGGCCGCGGGGCGCTTGAAGCAGAGCCGGTAGAACTGCGCCTCCGCCGAAACAAGCTCAAAACCCTCACGGCCACGACTGGCGAGCACGCGGTTCAGGGCCCCGTCGTTGTTGGTACCGGTCGATTCGCAGAACTGTTCCCACCGCTGCGCGCTCGGGTTCGCTGGGAACGACTGCGCGGCGAGCCGCGGCATGGTCGCGCCGATGGCGCAGCCGACGAGCACGCAAGAGAACGCGATCACGAGGCGCTGCTTGAGCGAGGCGTTGAGTGGGGTTGTCGACATCTCGGACCCTTTGGGCAGGCGGGCGAACCGAGTTTGGAAGGGGTGAACCCTGCCGCAAGGCGCCGGTGATCGTTCCGCGTGAGGAGCGACCCCTGCTCGTCCGCTGCGGCGTGCTCGACAGCGCAGGGTCGGACCCTTGGCCGAGCGCGTCGCGCGAGCGACAGTGGAGGCTCGGACCCTTGGCGGGAGGATGTTCACGGCGCGTGCGCGAGGGTTGGACCCATGCCGGCAGGCAGCGCGCGATCGCGGCGCGAAGGGTCGGAGCCTGCCCACGACGTGCGCGTTCCCTTCCCGGAAGGGGTCAACGCGAGGCGCACGAGTTTGGGGACGTCGGGATGAGGGTCGATCCCTTCGCTGCGCGATTTCGAGCGGCGCGTGGAAGGCGCCGCCCCTCGGCCGACGGCGCTGCGCGCGGCGCGGAAGGGCTCGGGGTTCGATGTGCGCGAGAGGGAACGACACGCGGGCCTGGCAATCCTTCCAGGGCGTCGGCGTGCCCACGGCGCTCGGCGACGGTGTCCGCGTTGACGTTCAGCGACGCGCCCTCGTGATCGACGGCGACGGGCGCGTGGAACGCGAGCGTGCCGGTCGCGTCGCGCACGTAGACCCCATCGAGAATCAGCGCGCGCTAACAGCCGCGAGGCGGGCTCCTCGTCGACTCGTCACCCACCGAGCTCGGCCTCTACCTCAGCGAGGAAGGCAGCGCGCATCGCGTAGTAGGCGTCGTCCACGGCGCCGCAACGCTCAGCGAGCCGCTCGTACGCGGCGTCGACCTTCGCTGACTCATCCCGGGCGTCGAGGGCGTCGGAGCGCACCCCGATCTTCGCCATCTTCTTCACGAGCTTGGCGACCTCCCGGGCGAGCGGGCTGCGGAGCTCACCGAGCACCCCGAGCAGCGCCGGGTCATGGACCCGCCACTCATTGGTGACCCAGAACTGCGACCCGCCGTTCCCCATCTGCCCGTCGAAGGCGAGGACATATGTGGCCACGCGCGTGGGCCACGGCATCGCGTTCACGTCTTCGGGATCGAGCGGGTCGCCGAAAACCAGGAATCCAACGAGAGCGTGCTCGTCGAGGAGCGGGTGCTTGGGCTGCTTGCGTCGAGTCGTCGCCATCTACGGGGCTCCTTGGTCAGCGCGGCAGCTACCGCTGCACCGTGCCATGGGGAGACGCTGAGCCGCTCCCGGTTCTGACGACGGCCACGCCCGACGTGGTGCGTCGCAGGGATGATGACCTTTACTCTTCCAGGTCGAACCGCTCGAGGAGACCTTGGTCGGTGAGGGGCGTGGACGCGAGTTCGGTCAAGTGCTTGTTGGTCCAGTCCCGTTTGTACACGAGGGTCTCCGTTGGCCTTGCCGTGCGTGAAGCGCGTCGCAAGTCGCGCTACTTGGAGCGTATCCGATGCGAGCCGCCTTTGCTGAAACGGTGAGCGCGCTCCCGAGATACTGTGCTGGCAAGTCCAAGCCTGTCGCCGGAGAACACCGTGCCCGTCGTCGACCTCCTCTACTTCCCCAGCTGCCCGCACGTCGTCGCTGCGCGTGAGCAGCTGACGCGCGCCTTCACGGCGGCCAGGCTGGCGCCCTCATGGACTGAGCACGACGTCACCGCAGATGCTCCCGCCCGTGTCCGTGGCTACGGCTCGCCGAGGTGCGGCCAGCGAACTCGCCAACCACAGCGACGCGACCATCACGAGGCGCTATGTCCACGTCAAGGTCGAGCGCACCCGCAGGGCGCTCGAACAACTGCCGGACCTGACGACGTACGGCGCCGAGGGCGACGTGCTCCACTGAGGCCGCGTGCTATTCCCAGCGGCGCCTGGCGCCTCGGATGTGAATAGAATGTGAATAGGACGGACGGGGATGGGACAGTAGAGGCACCTAACCACGCGAGATTACAAGACAAGCTCCCATAGCTCAGGGGATAGAGCAGCGGTTTCCTAAACCGTTGGCCGCACGTTCGATTCGTGCTGGGAGCGCTAGATTTTCGAGGTCAGGTGGGG
>CAIUAC010000172.1 GCA_903896985.1 uncultured Sandaracinus sp. | reverse complement strand
TTCTGTCGTCCTCGTCGGCTCGTCGCTCGCACTCTTGCTCGCTGGCTGTGGCAGCAAATCCCACGCGGTGGTGCCCCCCGCCGATCCGGCAAATTACGGGGATCCCTGCGGCGCGCCCGCCGATTGCGTCGGCGGACTGTCGTGCCTCCCGAGCCTCGGCCCGCTGACCGGCGGCATCTGCACCGCCGAGTGCGGCAGCGGCGCCTGCCCGGAGGGCGGGACGTGCTCGGACGTCGTCGGCGCGCGGCTCTGTCTCGGCGCGTGCGCGGCCACCGCCGACTGCGGCCGCGACGACCTGCAGTGCTTCCACAACGTCTGCACCGTGCACTGCAACGTCGACCTCGACTGCGGCGCCGACGCGCTCTGCGAGGGCGGCCTGTGCACCGGCGGCGCGTGCACGCTCGACACCGAATGCGGCGACCGCGGCACGTGCACGCTCGGCCGCTGCACGACGCGCCCGCTCGTCGGCGAGGGCGGCCCCTGCGCGAGCCCGAGCGACTGCAGCGCGACGCTCGTGTGCCTGCCGCCCGGCGCCGGCGGCGTCTGCGCGCGCCCCTGCACCGACTCCGCGGAGTGCGGCGACATCTACTCGCGCCTCTGCGCGCCGCTCGGCGTCGACACCAACAGCGACGCCGCCCCCGACACCGTCGCGTCGGTGTGCGTCGAGTACGCGAGCGCGCCCGGCAACACCGGCAGCGCGTGCGCGACGGACGCCGACTGCGCGACCCGCGCCTGCGTCGACGGCGAGTGCACCGAGGTCTGCAACGACGCAGGAGACTGCCTCCTCGGGCACGAGTGCGTCCCCGGGCGCGCGCTCCCCGGCCTCGGCGGCACGTTCGCCGGCTGCGGCTACACGCCCGTCTCGGCGACGACGATCGTCGACCTGCCGCTCGGCACGCCGCACCTCAACGCAGGCTCCACGACCGCGCAGTTCATCTTCGCCGTACCGAACGACGCGGTCAGCGTCACCTTCGTCGCGCGCCAGTCGAGCGGCGCCGAGGCGCTGCCGGTGACGTTCGTCGACGTCACCTCGCCGACGCGCGAGTCGCTCTTCTCGCTCACCGACATCAGCAACTACGTGGACACGCCCGTCCGCTGGATCCCCTCCGGCACCGAGCAGGTCGCCGCGATGCTCGTGCCCAACAGCACCACCGACCGCGTCACCTTCCGCGGCGGGCGGCACGTCGTCAGCGTCGCGCTCTTTCAGCGCTTCGACGGCGACACCGCGTCGGCCGACGTCGAGGTCATCGCGCACATCAAGCGCGCTCCGAGCGCGCGCGTCACGGCGGGCACGCTCGACCTCAACGTCTTCTGCGCGGCGACGGGCATCACGACGGCGAACGCCGCGTCGAGCACCCGCCTCTCGCAGGCGCTCGACACCTTCTGGTCGATCTACGCGACCAAGGGCATCTCGCGCGGCACCGTCCACTACTACGACGTCGCCGGCACGGCGTTCCGCAACATCGACTCGACCGACGGCCCGACGAGCGAGCTCTCGCAGCTCTTCGCGACGAGCGCGGGGCGCACCGAGAACGCGATCAACCTCTTCCTCGTCGACAGCTTCAGCGGCAGCCGCGACGGCTTCACGCTCCTCGGCGTCGCGGGCGGCATCCCCGGCCCGCCGGGCGTCCACGGCACCATCCACAGCGGCGTCGTCGTCGCCTTCCCCGCGGCCGCCGCGGGCACGCCCACCGACGTCGGGCAGACGATGGCGCACGAGCTAGGGCACTACCTCGGGCTCTTCCACAACTCCGAGAGCGTCCGCGCCTGCGCGCCCGGCACCGGCCCGAGCGCGACCGTCTCCTGCGCCCCGTTCGGCGGCGGCGATGTGCTCGCCGACACCTCCCCGTCCGACACGAGCAACCTGATGTACTGGGCGGCGATGGGCGGCACCGGCCTCTCCGCCGGCCAAGGCTACGTGATGCTGCGCAGCGCGATCGTGCGCTGACGCGCCCAATGCGGTCGTGCGCTGACGCGCCCAATGCGGTCGTGCGCTGACGCGCCCAATGCGGTCGTGCGCTGACGCGCCCAATGCGGTCGTGCGCTGACGCGCCCAATGCGGT
>CAIUAC010000171.1 GCA_903896985.1 uncultured Sandaracinus sp. | reverse complement strand
CTCGGGTTGGCAGGTGGAAGTGCTGAGGGGATCTCGGATCCAGGCGAGGGGATGTAGCTACGCGTCGAGGGGATAGACGCCCGGCGACCTGACCAAGGTTGAGCTTGGCCGAGCTTGGCCGCTACGCGTCGCCCGGCGACCTGACCAAGGTTGAGCTTGGCCACGGTCGGGCGTGGGACCGGGCGCCCTGGCCGAGCGGCCTTGCGCCGACCACGAGGCCGAGGACCCGCTGATGAGCCGCGACGCGGCGCGAGACTTCCGCGACCTGACCCCGCGACCTGACCCCGCGGCCTGACCCACGTCGAGCTTCGATTCAAGGATCAGCCTGGAGCCATCCGTGGCTCCGGGCGCTCCGCACGCGCGACGTCGCGACTTAGCCGCGAGGCACGGGCTTGAGCCCGACCTTGCCGTCCTTCAGCACGACCTCGAAGTCGACCGGCTTGCCGTACTTCTCGCGCATCTTCGGCGCCGCGTCGCGCAGGTTCTTGGCGAGGGCGTCGTAGGAGACGTCGGGCTCGTTGTTCTTGCGGCGCGCCTCGGCGTAGCGGTCGTAGACGCGCCGTACGTCCTGGTCCGTCAGGCTCTCGGCGCTGCGCGCTGGCGCGGCTGGTGCCGGGCGTGGGGCGGGCGCTGCGGGCACTGGCGCCGTGGGTGGGGGGCGAGTGGCGAGCGTCGCGGGGGTGAGTCGCGCGATCGGTGACGCGGACGTCGGCACGACGGGCGCCGGTCGCTGCACGGGGATCCCCGGCGTCGACGTCGCGGGCGTGAACACCGCAGGCGCGGGTCGAGGTCCGGGCGCAGCGGGCATCGGGGGCGCGGGCGCGGTCGGCCGCGGGGCGCTCGGCGCGCCGCCTGGACGCGCGAAGGTGGCAGTCGCCGGGCCCTGTGCGCCGCTGGTCGTCGGGGCGGGCGCGATGGTCGGGCGCGCGAACGTCGCGATCGCTGGCGGGGGCAGCGGACTCTGCGCGGCGCCGGGGGGCACGGTGGCTCCGGAGGGCGCGCCGGGGGCAGGGGCGATGGTCGGGCGCGGCGCGGCGCGCGCGAACGGCGAGACGATGCGCGGCACCGCAGTACCCGCTGCGACTGCGGGCGGCGGCGCGATCGGGGACAGCGAGGGTCGGCTCGCGAGCGGCGCGATGCTCTGCTGCGGCAGCGTCGCAGCCGGCCGCTGCACCGGCGGCGGGAGGGCTGCCTCGGGGGCCTCGAAATCATCCTCGTCGGGGTCGAGCTCGATCTCGAACGACTGGTCTGCCGGGTGCTTGCGCGCGTCCTTCGAGGCGAGCAGCGCCTTGCGCGCCTTCAGCAGATCGCGGCGATACGTGCCCTCCTCGATCTGCCGCGCGACGCGCCCCCAATAGCTCTGCAGCGTCGTGTACCGCTGCACGAGCGTCTGAAACCGAAAGCGCAGCGCGGTGTTGCGCGGCAGCTCCTTGCGCAGCAGCACCATGCGCCGATCGGTCTCCTTGCGGGCGATCGCCGGCTCGAGGCGCTCCATGCCCTGAAACCACTGCTCGTAGAGCGCCTTCAGACGGTCGAGGCGCGTCTCGACGTCACTCAGCAGCAGCTCGTACTCGACGACCTCCACCGGCGCTTACCGATTCACAGCGGGGTGATCTGCAGGTTGTCGAACCAGAGGTCCGACTCCCAGTTGTTGAACGCGAAGTGATCGTGCCCGCGTCCGCTGAGCGGCTCCGGATCGTCCATGCGCGCGAGCTGATGATCGTCGGCCCACGCGGTGATGACGGACCCGCGGCGCTCGACCTTGAGGCGGTAGGTGCGCCCCTTGACGACGGGATAGCGCGGTCCGACCACGCGGTCCTCGGCGTGCTCGTTCATGCGCGCGAGCACGTTGAGCGAGTTGCCCCAGCCGCCGAAGATGACGACGTAGCTCGTCGCCGTGTAGCTCGTGGTCGTCGCCATCGACTCGCCGTCGCCGAAGAGCTCCAGCTTGATGTCGCCCGCGTCCGACTCCGAGCGCACATCGACCTCGAGGCGCACGTCGTGCGGGAGTGTTCGGCGCAGCCAGAGGGGCTTGTTGTGCGCGCCGCGGATGTGCAGCTGCCCATCCCTCAGCTCGTAGGGACCGCCCGTGTTGTGCCAGAGCTCGCCGAGCTCGTGTCGGTCGAAGTTGTCCGTGAAGGGCGCCGGGCCGACCGCAGGATCGCCCTGCGGCACACACGCCGACAGCAGGACCGCGAAGACGGCAGCGGGGAGGACGACGGGTCGTGCGCGCACGGGCGCAGCGTAGCAAATCGTGCGGAGCGCGCGTACCGGAACCTCGCGCCCCGTCGAAATCCGTGGTCAGTGGGCGACCGCAGCGAGCGCAGCGGGCGCCTGCCTCATGGCCCCGCGGACGGCGCCCTCGAGCGCCTGCTCGGCGAGGCGACGCTCTTGGTCGCTGCGCACGCCTCGAGGCGCGTCGACGCCCGTCGCGGCGCCGTTGAGCGCGCCTCGCATGTTGCGGCTCGGATCGTCGAGCAGCATCAGGCTGACCTCGCAGCGCACCGAGACCTCGCTCGCGCGGGCGCGTCGCTCGACGCGGGCGATGTTTCCGTCGAAGCGCACGCGCGGCAGATGCCGTCGCCGCACCTCGCGCTCGGCGTTCGCGTCGAGGGTCGTGAACACCGCCGCGCCGCGGACGAGGCGCAGGTTGCGCTCGACCTCGCTGCGTAGCTTCTGCGCGAGCTCGTCGCCCGCGAAGCCCGAGCGGTTGTTCATCTCGCCGACCACGACGACGTACCGCGCTTGCGACCACTGCACGGCCTCGACCGTCGGCATCGTCGTGATCGTGGGATAGGCGCCGATGCCCGCTGCCACCGCGAGCTGAGGTGCCGCTGCCGACGCGGGAGCGGCGGTGTTGCCCGCCTCGACCGTGTGCACCGCGCGCTCGGCCTGCAGGCGCACCGCCGCGGACGAGTCGTGCGTCGCGCGCCGCAGCGCGGCGAGCGAGGTGCGATCGCCGAGGCGCCCGAGGGACGCCGCCGCCGCGGCGCGGATGGCGGGGTTCGAGTCGATGAGCGCGCGGCTGAGCGGCGCGACGAACATCGCGTCGTGCGTGCCGCCCATCGCGAAGGCCGCCTGTACGCGGATGCGGAAGTCGCGGCCCGTGTCGTCGAGGAGGCGCACCAACGCCGCGCGGTCCTGGGCCTCGCCGGTGTCGGCGGCGACCATGACCGAGAGCACGGCGACCGACGCCGCGAGCATGAGCAGAGCGATGCGAGCGGGGCGGGGGCGCGACTTCATCTCTTGCACCCAGTCGGGTCACGCTCGGCGGAGCGAGGCCTGCCGAAAGTGTATTCGGATGAGTGGGTCGGCGGTCAATGGCAGACCGCCAATTCCTCAGGGCGAGGGCGCAGAAGATGGCGCCAAGGTGGGAGTTACGACGACCTGTGTTCCGTGCACCGCCGCGTCGATCGTCACGCGCAGATTCTCCGCCGCGAGGCCCCGCCCGACGAGCGCCGCGAGCAGCGCCGCGACCCGCGCCTCGACGCCCGGCGCGAGCGCGACGCGCCACGGCCTCTGCGCGCTCTGCCAGCCGCGCAGCGTGCGCGCGAGCTGGTCGAGGGCGACCGCGTTGCTCGCGGCGAGCGCGCCGGCGCGATCGAACACGAGCGCTCCGACGAGGCGTGCGTCGGCGCCTCCCGGCGAGCCCGAGGCGCGCCAGAGCGTGCGCCCGCCGCGGTCGGGGCAGCCGTCTTCGTCGGTGACGCCGTTGATGTTCTCGGCCTCCGTCAGGCACGCGTCGCTCGCGTCGGGCACGCCGTCCGCGTCGTCGTCGGGGTCGGGGCAGCCGTCGGCGTCGTCGTGTCCGTCGCGGTCTTCGGCGACGTCCGGGCAGCGATCGGCCGCGTCGCCGACGCCGTCACCGTCGTTGTCCGGGTCGGCGCAGCCGTCGCCGTCCTCGAAGCCATCGCGGTCCTCGGCTTGGGTCGGGCAGCGGTCGCGCGCGCCGAGCACGCCGTCGTCGTCGTGGTCGAGGTCCGGGCAGCCGTCGTCGTCCTCGAAGTCGTCGCTGTCTTCGGCCGCGTGCGGGCAGGCGTCGACCGCGTCTTCGACGCCGTCTTGGTCCGCGTCGAGGACCGGATCCGTGCAGCCGTCCTCGTCGTCGTCGCGTCCCTCTTCCGCCGTCTCGGTCGGGCAGCGATCGTCCTGATCGAGCACGAGGTCACCGTCGTTGTCGGGGTCGGGGCAGCCGTCCTCGTCCTCGAAGCCGTCATAGTCTTCGGCGAGGGGCGGGCAGTCGTCGACGTCGTCGGGGACGTGATCGCCGTCGCGGTCGTGCGTGCGCGGGGCCCAGGTGACGGCGAGCGTCGAGCGCAGCGCCGGCGTGCCGACGCCGTTCGTCAGGCCGAGCCCGACGGAGCCGGTGAACGCGACGTCCGCGAGCTTGACGCGGCAGCCGAGCGAGGTCTCCAGCGAGGCGTTCGCGGCCGTCAGCGGATGCGCGGTGTCCGTGATCGCGTGAAACTCCAGCATTCCCGAGAAGTCCCGCATGACCGGGATCGGGAGCTTCAGCGCGAGGCCGAGCTCGACCTCCGAGCCGAAGCGCGCGCCGGGCAGCCCGCGCGGCTCGAAGCGATGCCGAAAGCCGAGCACGCCGCCGACGCCCGCGCCGAGCACCTGAAAGTCCGCCATCAGCTGCGCGGCGAGCCGCACCGCGCCCTCGCCGAGGAACGCGTCCGTCTGCCCCGCGGGGAGCCAGCCGGTGACCTGCACGGCGACGCCCGGCCCCTCGAGGCGCTCTCGCGCGATCGAGGCGCTCTCGCCGAACAGCCGGTACCGCGCGCTCACGCGCGGATCTCCCGCGGCGACGCTCGGCAGCGGCTGCCCATCGAGCGCGACGCCGTTCGTCGTCTGCCAGAACACGAGCGGCACCGCGAGCCCGAGCGCGAGCCGCCCGCCGACGCCTAGCTGCAGCGCGACGTCGGTCGTCACGCGGTCCTCGATGATCGCGACCTGGCCGCCGCCCGCCGTCGTCACGAGGAGCGGGCGCCACGCGTAGTCGAGCGCGAAGACCGCGTCCGCGAGCCCTGGACCGGGAGTCGCCGTGCCCTGAATCCCGACGAAGCCCTCGGCGTCGAGCGGCGGCACGAAGCGCGTCAGATCGAGCGCGCGCTCCTGCGCTCGAGCGCGCGCGGCGACGAGCGAGGTGAGGGCGAGCGCGAGCAGG
>CAIUAC010000170.1 GCA_903896985.1 uncultured Sandaracinus sp. | reverse complement strand
CTCGTCGCGGGCGAGACGCGCCTGACGCGCACCCGCGCGCAGCTCGGCGCGACGGTCGACGCGGAGCACCTCGCCGCGCTCGTCCTCGCCGCGCGCGACGCGCGCTCGCCGCTGCGCAGGCTGCACGCGCAGACGCATGGGGTCGCGCCGCTCGACCTGCGGATGCCGGTGGAGCTCGACCCAGAGCGCGCGCTCGCCGTGCTGCTCGCCATCAAGGACGGGCTCGACCGGCAGCCCGAGGACGCGCGGCTCGACGTCGCGACGGGCGCGGTCCGCCCGGAGCGCGCGGGGCGGCGCCTCGACGCCTACGGGAGCCTCGACGCGCTCGCGGACGCGCTCCGCACAGGCGCGGGCGTGGTCGCGCTCGTGGTCGAGGAGCGCGCCCCGCGGCGCACCGCGAGCGAGCTCCGTGGGCACGACTTCACCGCTGTGATCGGGCAGTTCGAGACGCACTACAACCCCGGCGAGAAGGCGCGCGACCGCACGTTCAACCTGCGCGTCGGCGCGTCGAAGATCGACGGGCTCGTGCTCCTGCCAGGCGAGACGCTCGACTTCAACGACCTCGTCGGAGAGCGCAGCGAGGCGAACGGCTTCCGCGTCGCGGCGGTGATCGCCGACGGAGAACTCGGCGAGGGAGTCGGCGGCGGCACCTGCCAGGTCGCTGGCACTCTGCACGCTGCGGCGTACTTCGCCGGCTTGCCGATCCTCGAGCGCGGGCCGCACTCGAGGCCGAGCTTCTACATCAAGATGGGGATGGACGCGATGGTGTCCTACCCCAACATGAACCTGAAATTCACGAACGATCTGCCCTTCCCGGTCGCGCTCGGCATGACCGTTCAGAACGGCATCGTCCACGCGGAGGTCCGCGGGCGCGAACGCACGCGGATGGTCACGTTCGTGCGGCGCATCGATCGAGTCCTGCGCTTCATCGAGCGCGACGAGCCGGATCCCGCGCTGCCGACCGGCGTGCGCGTCCTCAAGCAGCGCGGCATCCCGGGCTTCCACGTCAGCCGATGGCGCGTCGTCCGTAACGTGGCGATCAACCAGGCCGTGCGGCAGCGCAGCGAGGACGAGTACCCACCGACCGATCAGATCTGGCGCGTCGGCTCGGGCGGCGCGGCGCCCGCTGGCTTCGTGCAGCCCACCGGCGACGAGCACCCGGAGTACTCCGCCGACGAGTACCTCGCCGCGACTCAGGGCCCCGGCATCGAGGGCACGCAAGAGGCCAAGCGCGCAGGCCGCACGGGCACCCCGGGCTGGACGATCCGCGAAGGCTTCGCGCGCGCGCTCCAGTGACGGCAGCGAGACATTCATGACCCTCAGCGGCAAGCAGATCGTGGTCGGCGTCGCGGGCGGCATCGCGGCCTACAAGGCCGTGGAGCTCGTGCGCGAGCTCGGGCGGCGCGGGGCGAGCGTCCGCGTCGTGATGACGCAGGCGGCGACGCGCTTCGTCGGCGCGGTCACGTTCACCGGGATCACCGGGCGGCCGCCCGTCATCGACCTCTGGGACCCAGCCTACGCGGGCGAGGTGCACGTCGAGCTCGCGTCGTGGGCGCACGCCATCGTCGTCGCCCCCGCGACCGCCAACGTCCTCGCGCGCTCAGCCGCCGGCATGGCCGACGACGCGCTCCTCGCGACGGTCCTCTGCGCGGCGTGCCCGGTGCTCTATGCGCCGGCGATGTTCCATCGGATGTGGGGCTCGGCGAGCACCGCGCGCAACGTCACGCAGCTTCGCGCCGATGGCGCGCACTTCGTGGGCCCCGTCAGCGGCGCGCTCGCGAACGGCGAGATCGGCATGGGGCGGCTCGCGGAGCCCTCCGACATCGCCGACGCGCTCGACGCGCTCCTCGCGCCGAGCCTCGACCTCGAGGGGCGCACGGTCCTCGTCAGCGCGGGGCCGACGCACGAGGACCTCGATCCGGTGCGCTTCCTCGGCAACAAATCGAGCGGCAAGATGGGCTTCGCCCTCGCCGAGCGCGCGGCGGCTCGCGGGGCGCGCGTGTGCCTCGTCGCGGGGCCTGTCGCGCTACCGACGCCCGCGGGGGTCGAGCGCGTCGACGTGCGCAGCGCCCGCGAGATGGACGCGGCGCTCGAGGCGCGCTTCGACGACGCCGACGTGCTCGTGATGAGCGCGGCAGTAGCGGACTATCGGCCTGAGACGACCTCTGCGGAGAAGCTCAAGAAAGCGGAAGACCGGGAAGCGCTGGTCCTTCGCCTCGTGCAGAACCCGGACATCCTCGCCGCGCTCGGCGCGCGTCGTGGTGAGCGCAGGCGCCCGCTGCTCGTCGGCTTCGCGCTCGAGACGCAGGACCTCCTCGCGAACGCCCGCGCGAAGCTCGCCAAGAAGCGCGCGGACCTGATCGTCGCCAACCACGCGATGGATGGGCTCGGCACCGACGAGAACGTCGCCACGCTCGTCAGCGCCGAGGGCGAAGAGGCGCTCGGCCGCCTGACGAAGCGCGCGCTCGCCGACGCGATCCTCGACCGCGTCGTCGCGCGACTCGCGCAGCCGTAGCGAGAGCCGAGGGTCGCGGCGCGCCGCGTCCACGCCAGTCGACCGCGCTCAGACCCAGTCCGGGTCCCAGAGGAAAGCGATGCCGACCTGCGCTTCCGTCGCCGAGCCGGAGCGCTTGCCGAGCGCGTACGGCTGGACGCGGTGCGAGGCGTCGGCGAACACGAGGAACCAGTCCGTCGGGCGGAACGCGACGCGCACGCCGGCCTCCATCCAGAACCAGTTGGGCAAGAGCATCGCCGCGACGCCGCTGATCACTGGGTCGAGCGCCACGCGCGCGCTGACGCTCAGCGGGCCGAGGACGCGGTACTCGAACGTGACGCCGAAGGGCATCCCGATCCACGCATCGTCGAGCTCGTGCGCGACGGCCACGAGCACCGAGGGGTCCGCGCTGCTCGGCATCTGATACGTCCCGCTGACCGTGAAGCCCTCGTAGATCATCCCGAGCACGAGCCCGAGGTTCATGCCGTAGTCGAGGTCCCACGAGACGAACTTCGCGCGCAGATCGAGGCGGAGGTAGTCCACCGACGCGTCGGGCATCTCGTAGTCGACGCCGTCGCGCGTCGCGGTCGCGCCTGTGCGGGAGCCCCACGCGAGCGTCAGCGTCGTCTCGGTCCCCTGCGCCGGGGGCACCACCTCGTACGAGTACGAGTAGACGTCGCCGTCCTGTCCGCCGTTGTCGATGGCCTGCTGCCGCGCCTCTTGCTCTGCGGCTTGCGCGTTCGCGGCGGTGCCGAGCGCGGCGAGGAGGATCCCGCTCGAGTCGTACGCGGTGATCACGTTCGCGCGGAGCGGGCCGATGCTCGTGCCCGCGAGGTACTCCTCGTTGCCGCTGCTCAGCCAGTTGTCGTCGTTCTTGCCGACGCTCCCGCCGACGAGCATCTGACCGACGCCGATGCCGCAGCCGGGGAGCGCGCAGACGAGCACCGTCGCGAGCAGCCCCCGAGCGGCGCGCGGCGAGAGCAAGGCGAGGGTTCTCATGCGCTGACGGTATCCCGAGGTGTTCAGCGCTGACGTTGCGCGAGCGCAAGGTAAGCGAAGCCACACAAGATACCGGTCCGCCGCCCTACCCGTACCGCTTCTCGAAGAGCGCGCGCACGGCGGGCTCGCGCCGGAGGAGCGCGAGCGTGTAGTCGGCGTGCCCCTGCGCGTAGCCGTTGCCGACGAGCATGTCGACGTCCTTGCCGACGCCCTCGGCGCCGAGGGCGGCGCGGGTGAAGCTCGTCGTCATCGAGAAGAAGTAGATGGTCCCGCGGTCGCGCGTGCAGAGGATCGCCGAAAGCTCTGCGCCCTCGACGTTGACGCAGCTGATCGCGCGGTCGACCTCGCGCCCGCCCGTCGCGGCGAGCACCGCGGTGCGCACGGCGAGCGGGTCGCGCGCGTCCCCGCCGATGACGGCGTCGCAGACGCCGAGCGCGCGCAGGTCGTCGGCGTACGGGGCGTACGACTCGACGCCGATGATCACGCCCGTCGGCCCGACCTTGCGGCGCGCCTCGACCGCGCAGATGACGCCGCTCTTGCCGCCGGCGCCGAGCACCAGCACCGCGTCGCCCGGCTGACAGATCCGCTCGACCTGCGGCGCGGCCCCGGCGACGTCGAGCGCCGCGAGCGCGAGGCGCTCGGGCATATCGTTCGGGAGCACGGCGTAGAGGCCCGTCGCGAAGAGCACAGCCTGCCCGCGCACGTCGAGCTGCGCGCTCGCGGGGCGCACGGCGCCGACCGAGTCGAGGCGCAGCGGCGTCAGCGAGAGCGAGACGAGCGTCGCGATGCGGTCGCCCACCTTCGCCGTGTCGCCCTTGCGCGCGCTGCCGAGGCGCGCGACGCGCCCGAGCAGCATCCCGCCCGAGCCCGTGACCGGGTTGTGCTGCTTGCCGCGCGACGCGACCGTCTCCCGCACGAGGCGCACGACGCCCGCGGTCCCCTCGCCCGGCGTCGCCTCTTCCATCTGGCGGAAGCTCGCGGCGTCGACGTTGAGCGTCTCGACGTCGATCAGCAGCTCGCTCTCGTAGAGGCGCGCGAAGTCGTTGTCGACGCGCTTCGCGGCCTGCGGGAGCGAGCCGAGCGGCTCGAGCACGCGGTGCGCCCCGAACACATCCCCCACCAAATCAGCGTGCGCGGTCATCAGAACACTCCGTCGACAGGCCCCGCGCCGACGCGCGTCACCTGCGGTTCGCCGCCCGTCATGTCCACGACGGTCGTGCTCGTCAGCTGCCCGTAGCCAGCGTCGAGGATCATGTCGAGCGCGGGGAAGCGGTCATCGATGTCGGCGGGATCGTTGAGCGACTCGCCCTCCCAAGCCGCCGTCGTCGAGATGATCGGGTTCCCTAGCTCGCGCACCAGCGCGAGCGGCACCTCGTGGTGCGGGACGCGGATGCCGACCGTCTTGCGCTTCATCATCAGGATCTTCGGCACCTCGCGCGTCGCGTCGAGGATGAAGCAGTACGGCCCCGGCAAGAGCCTGCGCATGATGCGATAGGCCTGGTTGTCTACGACCGCGTACTTCGCGATGTCGCCGAGGTCGCTGCAGATGAACGCGAGCGGCTGGTCCGGCTTCATGCGCTTCATCGCGTAGATCTTGTCGATCGCCTTGCGCTGCGTGATGTCGCAGCCGATGCCGTAGACGGTATCGGTCGGGTAAGCGATGACGCCGCCCTTGCGCAGAATCTCGACGGCCTTCGCAATTTTGCGGGGCTCTGGGTGCTCGCCATGGATCTCGATGCGCATACCTGCTTGTCTCCGCGCCCGTTTCAGGACAAGACTGCGCCCCGCGAGGCGGCGCTGATGTAGGACGCCGGGCGTGGGTCTGCAATGACGATGTGCTCGCGACGCGAGACACGGCACGCAGAGAGAGAGCTACCGGGGCTGGAGACAGCCGCTAGTCGGAACGTAGTGAGGGTCTTATGTTCCAGACCCCCAGGAGAGATAGAACCGAATGAGCCGTGATGACCATGTTCGACTCGAAGGCGTCATCACCGACGTCTACGCCGGTGGGCAGTTCGCCGTGAAGACCGATGCCGGCGCGCTGGTGCGCGCGCAGCTCTGCGGACGGATGCGCAAGCACCGCATCCGCGTGATCCTGGGCGACCGCGTGACGGTCGCACTTTCGCCGTACGACCTGACGCACGGCATGATCGTCTTCCGCGCCAAGTAGCCGCGCAGCCGAGAGCTCCCGCATGACCACGAACGACTCGCGCCCATTCCTCGTCCTCACCGCGATCCTCGACGGCGCCGCGCGCGCCGCGGCCGTCACCCGCAGCCACGGCGAGGCGCTCGACCGCGCCATGCGCGCGAGCAGCAGCGCCTCGACGGCGGGCTTCGACATCGTCGAACTCCCCGTCGCGCCGTCGTCCTTTCAGGCGCTGCGCAAGCACATGGCCTACCCGGCCGACACCGTCGCGATCTACGACGTCTTCCCGCTCGCGGCGCACCTCAACGCGGGCGAGCGCAAGGTCGCCGCGCAGTTCCTCGCCGCCGAGGTGCTGTGGACGCTCGAGGAGCAGGGGCTGCTCGCCGGCGTGCCGCTCAACCTGAAGTTCGACCTGCCGCAGGGCTGGGACAAGAGCCCCGTCGCCATGCGTGACAAGCTCCTCGCCGTCGGCGCGCTCGACCTTTCGGACGACGCGATCGAGACGTTCAAGACCGTCAAGACCGCCTGGATCGCCTCCGCCCCGAAGTGAGCACCCGAGGCTCCCGCACCTAGCGCGTCGTCCGGGGGGGACGGCGCGCTCGCGGAGCCTACGGCGCGCAGGCGCGGAGCCTAGCGCGCGCTTGCGCTGAGACTACGGCGCGCAGCCGCGGAGCCTAGGGCGCGCGGCCGCGGAGCCTGGGGCGCGCGGGCGCGGGCCTCAGTTGAGCGTCAGCGGCAGCGCAAGCTCGAACGCCGCGATGTCGGCGTCGAAGCGCTCGCCCGTCTGCGCGACCACCATCTGGTAGCTGCCGCGCATCGTTCCGCGCGGCGTCTCGAGCTCGCAGCCGCTCGTGTACTCGAAGCGCTGCCCCGGCGGAAGCGTGGGCTGCGCGCCGACGACGCCTGCCCCGCGCACCTCGTCGATGTGCCCGTCGCCGTTGGTGATGATCCAGTGCCGCGCCTCGAGCTGCACGGTCTCGTCGCCCTGGTTCTCGATCTGCACGGTGTACGCGAAGCGGTAGCGGTGCTCCCGCGGCGCCGACTGCTCCTTCAGGTAGAAGCTCTGCACCGTCACGCGCACGCCCCGAGTCTTCGCCGTGGACATGCGCGCAACCCTAGGGTCGGCGACCGTCGATGCCAAGCTCGGCCGAGCGGAAAGCCGACGCCTGGGTCGCCCCAACGGAAAGAGGCCGGCGCACCTGAGTGCCCGGCCTCTGTTGCCAACTGTCCGACCAGCGTCCTGCTGGCATGCTGCCTACCCAGCGTTCCGCTGGTCGACCGACGCGCTCACTCGCGTCGGTCACTGGGTGACCCCAAGCAGATTTGAACTGCTGTACTCGGCGTGAGAGGCCGATGTCCTAACCACTAGACGATGGGGCCGATTTCCTGAACGAGATAACTGCTGCGAACGAGAGCTGCAACGAGAGAGACCTTCTTACACGAGACTGCTGCGCAAGGTAGGTGGCTCGGGGACAAGGATTCGAACCTTGATAGCCAGATCCAGAAACTGGCGTCCTGCCATTAGACGATCCCCGAAAACGCTGCGGGCTTCGCCCCGTCGAGGCGCGCTCTATTACAATCCAGGTGGGGTTGTGTCAAGCGAGGCGAGCACAAGAACCGCGCAGAAACCTAACGACCGCGCTTGAGCTTGGCGACGAGCCGCGCGTCGGGCGGGGGAAGCTCGTAGCGGTCGAGCTCCTCGGGCTTCACCCACGCGTGATCGACGACCTGAAGGTGCTGCACCTCGCCGCTCAGGAGGCGGCAGTCGTAGAAGAGGAGCAGCACGTCTTTGCGGGCGTAGCGGTGGTAGGTGACCTCGATGATGTCGAGCACCTCGACCTCGATCGCGCACTCTTCGCGGCACTCGCGCGCGAGCGCGACCTCGGGGGACTCGCCGTACTCGAGCTTGCCCCCAGGGAACTCCCAGAAGCCCGCGAGGTGGCCGCGGTCAGGCCTGCGCGTCAGCAGGATCTCTCCCGCCCGCCGGATGACCGCAGCCGCGACGAGGACCGTGGCCATCAGCGCGTCACATCCTCGCCAGTCGCGCGACCGAGGCGCGCGTGCGCGATTCGCAGGTCGATCGCCGCGTTGACGAGGTCGAGGCGCGCCCGTGAGAGCTCGGCGTCGGCGTCGATGATGTCGGTCGTGACGGCGGCGCCTGCGCGGAAGCGCTCCTGGCGGATGCGGTACGCCTCGGCCGACGCGGCCTCACCGAGGCGCGCGGCGGCCAGCGCCTCGCGCGAGGCGTTGTAGCCCTCGTAGGCCTGCTGGACCTCGATGCGCAGCCCGTCCTCGAGCGCGGCGAGGTCCGAGCGCGCCTGGATCAGCTCCGCCGAGGCGCTGCTGACGTCCTGCGTCGAATTGAGGAAGTCGTTCGGCGACCACGAGACGACCGCGCTGACGTCCCAGGTGCCGTTGAACTCCTCGCCCGCGAGCGTGTAGCGCTGGTTCGGGTTGGAGTAGTCGGCGTTCGCCGCGACGGCGAGGTGCGGCATCCCCTGCATCCGGCGGGCGGTCGTGAGGTTCTCGCGGCCGGTGATCACGAAGCGGAGCGCGCGCATCTCGGCGCGGCGCTCCATCGCGGACGCGAGCAGCTGCTCGGGCGTCTGGCTGATCGGCGGCATATCGGCGAGCAGGTCCTCGCCGATGCCAGGCGCGTTGAGCGACGGATCGTGCGTCAGCGTGCGCAGCGCGACGGCGGCGATCGCGACGGCGCCCATCGTGCGGGCGAGCCCGACGCGCGCGGCGGCGAGCTGGGCCTCGATGCGCTGCTGCTCGACGGCGGCGATCGTCCCGGCGCGCACGAACGCCTCGATGTCGCGCTGGTGCGCCTCGACCTGGCTGACGGCGAGCTGCGCGACGGCGAGCGAGGCGCGCGCGCGGGCGTAGCCGTAGAAGGCCTCACGCGCCTGGAGCGCGACCGACTGCTGCGCGGACTCCTGCTGCGCGCCAGCGGCCTCGGCGAAGCGCTGGCTCGCGCGGTAGGCCGGCAGGATCGTCAGGAACATGTCGCTGACGGGGACGGTGAGGCCCGCGTGAAGCGCGTACTGGTTGAGCACGACGGGGAACGAGAACCCGGCTGATCGCGAGGAGGCGACCTGCGCGTCGAAGTTGCCCTGAAAGAGCCCTCGCGCCGCCGGGTCGGTGACCGAGGCGATCACGCCGTTCATCATCGCGATCTGCGCGTCGGTGATCGGCTTGCTGAACGACAGGCTCGTCGCCTCGATCGACGAGAGCCGCGTGTAGCGCGCGGACAACTCGAGGCGCGGGATGAACGCGAACGAGGCGCGCGTCGCCGCTGCCTCGGCCGCGGACGCCGCCGCGCGCGCGCGCTCGAGGCCG
>CAIUAC010000169.1 GCA_903896985.1 uncultured Sandaracinus sp. | reverse complement strand
GTGCAGGACGTCGAGGTGCTGGTGAACTCGCTCGGTGGCATGGAGACGCGCGCGCGCTATCGCGATGCGCTCGTCGCGTACTTCACGCCGCACCGCGCGCAGCTCAGCGAGGACAGCCAGCGCCGGCTCGAGACGAACCCGCTGCGCATCCTCGACAGCAAGTCCGAGAGCGACAAGGCGCTCGCCAAGGACGCGCCGAGCATCCTCGACTTCCTCGGCGACGACGACCGCGCGCACTTCGACGGGCTACGGCGCACGCTCGACGCGCTCGGCACGGCGTACCGGGTCGAGCCGCGGCTGGTGCGCGGGCTCGACTACTACACGCGCACGCTGTTCGAGATTCAGGGGCACGGCGGCGGGCTCGGCGCGCAGAGCACGATCTGCGGCGGCGGTCGCTACGACAACCTCGTGCAGCAGCTCGGCGGACCGCAGACGCCGGCCATCGGCTTCGCGTTCGGCATCGAGCGCATCTTGCTCGCGGGCGGCACAGAGGCGCCTGCGCCGCGCTGTGATGTGCTCGTCGTCGCGGCGTCGAGCGCGGAGCTCGGCGAGGCTGTGCTCGTCGCGCGCGATCTGCGAGCGCGCGGGCTGATCGTGGAGGCGGACCTCCGAGGGCAGTCGATGAAGAACCAGCTGCGGCGTGCGGACAAGCTCGGGGCGCGGCTCGCCGTGTTGATCGGTGGGGCGGAGCTCGAGCGCGGCGTCGCGCAGCTGAAGGACCTCGCGTCGCGGACGCAGCACGAGGTGCCCCGCGCGGAGCTGACCGAGCGGATCGTCGCGCTCCTCGCGAGCCCGGCGACGGGAGACGCCGCTCGATGACGCGCAAGACGTGCTTCGCGCTGGGGCTGCTCCTCGCCCTCGCGCTCACTGGGCGAGCGCGCCCGCTCGCTGCACAGGATGTCCGCCCTGAAGGCGGCGACGTCGCAGCGGACGACGAGACTGGCGCTGACGCGGAGCCCGCCGAGGGCGCTGACGCGGAGCCCGCCGAGGGCGCTGACGCGGAGCCCGCCGAGGGCGCTGACGCGGAGCCCGCCGAGGGCGCTGACGCGGAGCCCGCCGAGGGCGACGACGCTCCGGCTGGCAGCGTCGAGAGCGCGGCTGGGGCTGCGGCCGCTGCGGCGTCGACCGGAGGCACGACGGTCTCCTACGCGCAGGCGCCCGCAGACCCGAGCGACACCTATCGACTCGTGGTCCCGCCGCTGATGATCGAGCGGCGCGCGGGCGTGCGCACGATCGCCGTGTTCCCGCTGGTCTTCGACCGACAGACGGCGACTGACCACCAGCTGCTCGCCGGGCCGTACTACCAGCGGCGCGGCCGTGGGGGCGACGCTGACGTCGTCTTCCCGTTTTTCTGGTCGTTCCGAGGCGCGACGGATAGCTCGTGGGCCGTGCCGCCCGTGTACCTGCACTCGGGCGCAGACGGCTTCGACTTCGGCATCGCGCCGCTCGTCTTCACGGGTCGCAGCGGGCACACGGTCTACACCGTGCTGCCGCCGCTCCTCACCGTGTCGTGGGCCGACGATGAGGCGGCGCACACCTTCGCGGGCCCCTTCTGGCGCGTTCGCTCTGGTGGCGACGTGAGCTGGGGCATCTTCCCGCTCGCGTGGTTCTTCAGCAGCGACACGCGCTTCACCGGGGTCGTGCCGCCGTTCTTCTTCCGCTTCGAGAACCGCGAAGATCACAGCGCGACGACCGTCGTGCCGCCGGTCTACGTCCACACGACGCCCGACTCCGCGTACTGGGGCGTCGCGCCCCTGCTGCATCACTTCCACGACGCGCGCACGACGTCGCTGACGATCCCGCCGCTGCTCTTTCACTACTCGCACACCGCGCCCGCCGAGGGCACGAGCGGCAGCGGCGACACCCGCCTGATCACGCCGCTCGGCGGCTACTTCGACGTGCACGGCAAGCAGACGCTGGTCACGCCGGTCTACCAGCGGCACCGCGGCGACACCTACTACGACTCCGTCGCGCCGTTCGTCTTCGCGTGGGGCGACGACCGCGAGCAGAGCTTCAACCTGCTGATCCCGCCGCTCTTCTTCCACCACCGCACGCCCGCCGCGTCGACCACCGTCGTGCTCCCGTTCTACGCGCACATCGGCGAGCGCGGGCGCTTCGACACCTACGTCACGCCCGTCGCCGCCCACTGGCGCAGCCACACTCGCGACGCCGCAGCGACGTGGATCTTCCCGACGATCCAGCTCTCACACAACGAGACCTCGTCGACCTTCAACATCCACCCGCTCGTGTACTCGACGAGCGCGCGGACGAGCCGGCACCTCGTCATCGCGCCGATCTACTGGGACTTCGAGAACGACGAGACCGACACGCGCGCGACGGTGGTCTTCCCGGTGTTCTGGAGGTTCCGCACGCGCGACACCGTGAGCCAACTGACGCTCAACGCGTACTGGCACACGAGCAAGTCGCGCGGCGTGTCTTCCTGGGAATTCCACTTCTTCCCGCTGTTCTCTGTCGGCGGAAATTCCGTCGGCGACAGCTGGTGGAAGGTCCTCTACGGGCTCGTCGGCTACGAGCGCAGCGGCGCGTACGCCCGCGCGCAGATCTTGTGGGCGCCCTTCCAGGTCGATGGACCCGAGGTGGGCGAGGCAGCGCAGCCCCGCAGGCCGTAGGGCTTACTGCGGGCCGCGACGCGAGCCCGCAGGGACCACGCCGGGTGGGCGCTCGGGATCGACCCAGCCGCGCTCGGAGCCTGCGCTCGAGGGCTCATTGGGCTGCTGCGGAGCAGACGGCGCTGCGTTGCCCGCGGACACGGAGCCGAGCTGTCCGACGGTCGCCACCGGAGCGGCCTCGCGCGGCAGCCAGCTGCCCGAGGGGAATTCGACGTACACGAAGGTGTAGCCGTCCGCGTCCGCGTCGAGGCTCACGACCGGCGTCGCGGCGGCGCGAAGGTCGAAGACGAACGCGATATCGCGCCGTCCGCTGCGCTCGACGCGCGCGCGCGTGACCGGGGTGTTGAAGTAGCTCGTCTCGAGCACGCGGCGAGTCTGCCGGTCAGGGATGCGCACGCCGTGCAGCGTGACGACGACGCGCCCCGGCTCCGAGCGAACGTCGTACTGCACGCGCGAGGTCAGCTGCAGGAAGAAGCGCGACGCGCCGTCCGCGCGCGGCTGAAACCCCGGCCAGGTGACGATCGTCGGGGTCGCCCCCGGACGCCCTCGGAGGTGGGAAGGCACGCTCGCGCGCCCCGGCACGACGCCGACGTAGCCTGGGTCGGCGGGCAGCGTCGAAGGCTGCGCATCCGCGGAGACCGCAGGAGCGCCGGGGTCCTGTGCGCTCGCCCAGAGGGGGAAGCCCGCAAGCACGAGGCAGAATGTGAGGACGAGCGCGCGCCGCATGGGCGTAGCGTACGGCGGCGAGCGTCCCGTCGGCAAACAACCGACGTGAGCCGCGTCGAGGCGAAGGGTGGTACCTTCCGACGCGATGTCTCCGCTCGCCACGGTCAGCATCGCTTGGGCGAGCCTCCACGCCTACCTCGCGCTCTACTATCTGCTGCTCTTCGCACGCAGGCAGACCGATCGCGAGTACCTCGCGTTCGGCGCGATGTCGGCGGCGCTCGCGCTCTACACGATCGGCTCCGCCTTCGACGCGGACGCGAGTGACCTCGCCGCAGGTACGCGCGCGTGCATCGTGCAGTGGTCGGGCGCGACGCTCGCCGTCGGCTTCTACCTCGACTTCATCCACCGAGTGCTCGGCCTCGCGGGGCGGCGGGCGGTGCGCTTCGCCTATGCGTGGTCGCTGATCGGGCTCGCCGCGAACCTGAGCGGGCTGTTCTTCGACGCGTCGACCCCGGAGCCGAGCGGCACCTGGGGCTTCGCGTGGGCGCCCGCGTATCACGACCCCGCGCTGCTCATCACGGGCGTCCTTTGGGCGGGCGTCACGCTGCTGTTCATCGCCTATGCGATGGTGCTGCTCGCCCGGCACGGCAGAGGGAACCGCGATGCGCGCGTCTTGATGGCGACGACGCTGCTGTGGCTGCTCGGCGGTGGGCACGACGTCTTCGCGCAGCTGACGGGCATGCGCACGCTGTACATGGTCGAGCACGTCGGGATCGCGTCGAGCATCGCGATGAGCTCGCTGCTGCTCGGGCGCTTCGTGCGGACGAGCAAGGAGCTCGAGGCGCGCACGCGCGAGCTGCACGCGAGCTACAACGATCTCCGGCACACGCAGGCGGAGCTCCTCGCGCGCGAGCAGCTCGCGCTCGTCGGAGAGCTCTCGGCGGTGATCGCGCACGAGGTCCGTAACCCGCTCGCGATCATCAAGAACGCGGCGAGCGGGCTGCGCCGACCGGAGCTGGCGGCGCGCGACCGGACGGTGCTGCTCGGGATCCTCGACGAAGAGACGGAGCGCCTGAACAGGCTGGTCACCGACCTGCTCGCCTTCGCGCGCCCTGTGACGCCGCAGAGCCGCGAGGTGCTGATCGCCGATCTCGTCACGCACGCCATCGAGCTAGCGCGGGCGGGAGGACGCTCGACGGCGACGATCGAGCTCGACGTCGACTTCGAGCACGGACCGTCGCACGTCGCCTGCGACCCCGACTTGCTGCGGCAGGCGCTCGTCAACATCGCCGAGAACGCGATGCAGGCGATGCCCGGAGGCGGCACGCTGACTGTGCGGGTCAGTCACGTCATCAACGGTGCCGATCGCGCCGTCGCGCTGACGTTCCGCGACACCGGCGAGGGCATGGACACGCTGGTACGCAGCAAGGCGCGTGACCCGTTCTTCACGACGCGCCCGAGCGGCACGGGGCTCGGGCTCGCCATCGTCGAGCGCATCGCGCGCGCGCACGGCGGCACCATCGAGATCGACAGCGGGCACGGCTCGGGCACGACGGTGACGCTCACCCTCCCCGAGCGGCGCATGTCGAGCGCGCCCCCCGAGCCGCTCGCAGGCTGACCTCAGATGGCGGCGAGCACGTCGTAGCCCGTCAGGATGTAGGTCTTGTCGGCGGGGAAGTCGCGCACGAGCACGGCGGGGCTCTCGGGCGTGATCATCCCGGCGAGCAGGCGGACCGGCGTCTCGATGTCCACGTAGCGAAACGGCTTCTGCATGATCGCGCGCACGGGCTCGCTGCGGATGCTCGGGTCTTTCACCATCGCCGCGTAGACGTGGGTCTCGCTGAGCGAGCCGACGATGCGCTGCGCCCGCACGACGGGGATCTGCGAGAAATCGTGGGCGCTCATGCGCTGCACGGCTTGCTCGACGGTGTCCGTCTCCTCGACGCCGACGACGTCGGTGACCTTCTTGTTGCCGACGAGCGCGCGCGCGGTCGCGCCGCCGAGGTTCTCGTAGCCCATCATGCTCATCCAGGCGGGGTTGAACATCTTGCCGACGTAGCGCGTGCCGTGGTCGTGGAAGATGACGACGACCGTCTCGCCCTCCTTGAAGTGCTCCTTCAGCTGCATCAGCCCGCCGATCGCGGAGCCCGCCGAGTAGCCGACCCAGATGCCCTCTTGGCGGACGATCTCGCGCGTGTAGATGGCGGCGTCGCGGTCAGTGACCTTCTCGAAGTGATCGACCACCGAGAAGTCGACGTTCTGCGGGAGGAAGTCCTCGCCGATGCCCTCAGTCACGTACGGGTAGATCTCGTGCTTGTCGAAGACGCCGGTCTCTTTGTACTTCTTGAAGACTGAGCCGTAGGTGTCGATGCCCCAGACCTTGACGCTGGGCTTCTTTTCTTTGAGGTAGCGGCCGGTGCCGGAGATCGTGCCGCCGGTGCCGACGCCGACGATCAGGTGATCGATGCGCCCCTCGGTCTGCTCCCAGATCTCCGGGCCGGTGCTCTCGTAGTGCGCGGCCGAGTTGCTGAGGTTGTCGTATTGGTTGGCCTTCCAACCATTCGGCGTCTCGCTGACGAGGCGCGACGAGACCGAGTAGTACGAGCGCGGGTCTTCGGGATCGACGTCCGTCGGGCAGACGATGACCTCGGCGCCGAAGGCACGGAGCGCGTCGACCTTCTCCGACGACTGCTTGTCCGTCGTCGTGAAGATGCACTTGTAGCCCTTCACGATCGCTGCCATCGCGAGGCCCATGCCGGTGTTGCCGCTCGTGCCCTCGATGATCGTCGCGCCGGGCTTCAAGTCCCCACGGCGCTCGGCGTCCTCGATCATGCGGAGCGCCATCCGGTCCTTGATGCTGTTGCCGGGATTGAAGGTCTCGACCTTCGCGTAGACCGTCGCTCGCACGTCGCCGATGACGTGGTTGAGGCGCACGAGGGGCGTGTGACCGATGGTGCCGAGGATGTCGTCGTGGACGTTGCGGGACATGGAGGCGAACAATGGGCAAGGTCGCCGCGGATATCAATCTCCGCGTTCGACGCCGAGAAATATGGGCGAAGACCACGCGAACTCGCCGTCCTCTTGCTCGACGCGCGCGTAGGCGAAGGGCCCGCCGACGTCCGCCTCGAGCGCGCAGTCGGCCCCCTGCCGGGCGCTCTCGGCGAGCACGGTTCCGTGGAGTCCGATGAGACGGAGCGAGCGAATGGGCGCCGTACCGTGCGCGACGACGCGCAGGCGGGCGCGCGTGGCGTCGAGCGCGCTGCCCATCGGCGCGTCGCGGACGGCGTCGGCGCTCGCGCGGACGTCGAGCAGGATCTTCGCGCCGCTCGTCGCGTAGCAGCGGCGTAGACGGAGCGCGT
>CAIUAC010000168.1 GCA_903896985.1 uncultured Sandaracinus sp. | reverse complement strand
CGCGCAGAACGCAGGCGGGAGCGGCCCAGCGTCGGTGCCGAGGTCCTCGGCGCCTGCGTCCTCGCCGAGGTCCGCGCCGCCATCGACCATCGCCGCGGGCGCGTCGTCCCCGCACGCCGACACGCCGACACCGATCGAGAGAACGAGCACCCAGAGGTTTGCGCGTGACGTCACCGCGCGAGCGTACTCCGAACGCATCGCCATCCGTGGCTGCGCTCTTTGCGGTCCTCCGTTGCTGCGCTCTTTGCGGTCCTCCGTTGCTGCGCGCACGGCGCCGCTCGCGTAGCATCGCCGTCGCATGAAAGACGGGCGCGCTCAGGTCTTGGTGCTGCACGCCGGCGGCACCATCGGCATGGTCCAAGGGCACGAGGGCTTCGGGCCGAGCGACGGCTTCCTCGCGACGTACCTCGCGTCGATGCCCGAGCTCACGCGCGCCGACATGCCCGAGCACACGCTCTCCGTGCTCGAGCCGCTGCTCGACTCCGCCGACATGGCGCCCGACGACTGGGTCCGCATCGCGGGCGTGATCGCCGCGCGCTACGCGGAGTTCGATGGCTTCGTCGTCGTGCACGGCACCGACACGATGGCGTACACGGCGTCGGCGCTGAGCTTCTTGCTCCCCGGGCTCGGCAAGCCCGTCGTGCTGACCGGCTCGCAGCTCTCGCTGACCGACCCGCGCAGCGATGGCCGCGAGCACCTCGTCACGTCGATCTTGCTCGCCGGCACGACGGGCCTCGCCGAGGTCTGCATCTACTTCGCGCAGCGCCTCTTGCGCGGAAACCGCGCGCAAAAGGTGCACAACGACCGCTTCGCCGCGTTCGACAGCGGCAATTTCCCGGCGCTCGCGCACGCGGGCACCGTCATCGAGGTGCGGCACTCGCTCGCCATTCCGCCGGGCACGGGGCTCCTCCAGCGCGTCGAGCTGCCGCATCGCCCGGAGGTCGCGGCCCTGCGCATCTTCCCGGGCATTCGCGCGGGCTTGATCGAGAAGGTGATCGAGGCGCCGCTCGAGGGGCTCGTGCTCGAGACCTACGGCGCGGGCAACGCGCCCGGGCGCGACGCGGCGTTCCTCGGGGCGCTCGAGCGCGCGACGAAGCGCGGGGTCGTCGTCGTCAACTGCTCTCAGTGTCACGGCGGGCGAGTGCGGCAGGGGCTCTATCAGACGAGCAGCGCGCTCGCGCGGGTCGGCGTGATCAGCGGGCACGATATGACGCCGGAGGCGGCGCTGACGAAGCTCTACTGCCTGCTCGCGAGCGGGCTCGATGTGCGCACGGTGCGCGCGCAGATGGAGCAAGACCTCGCGGGCGAGCTCACGCCGCTGCAGCGCTGAGCGCGGAGTTGTGCGGGCTCAGGGGCTCAGCGCGGAGCGTTCGCGCGCAGCGGTCCGGCGTCAGATACGCCGCCGTCCGTCGTCAGCCGATCGATCTCGCCGAGCACGTGCGCCTCGAGCGTGTGGGCCGTCGTCGCCGCGTCGCGCCCGAGCTCCTGCGCGGGCTCCGTCGCGGCGATGCGCATCGTGTGCTCGAAGAGCGTGCGCTGCCCGACGGGCACGAAGAAGTACACGTAGCCGACGCACGCGAGGCAGACCGTGCCGATCACGCTTTCGACGAGACGCCGGATCATCGTGGGCGCAGTTTCGCACGCGCGGCGCTCAGGCCGAAGAAACGCGCAGCAGGTCCGCGGGGCGCCCCTGCTGCTAGCGATGATTGAGCAGGAACAGGAAGACGCCGACGGGGAGCCTCAGCTTGAAGAAGATCGCATCCCCGTTCTCGTGGTCGAATAGGTGCTGCCATTCTACGTTGATGATCGCATAGCCGACGCTGACGCTCACCACCGCGCGGGAGCGCTGCGCGTACACGGCGCTCACTTCGAGCGAGAGGCCATTGGCGAGGTGAATGAGGTCGACTTGGCCACCAACGCCGAGGCCCGCCATTCCACCCAACTCGAAGACGGGACCCAAGGCGAGCACCAAGGGGTCCTGCACCAGCAACATCCCGGCACGCGCGCGCGCAAACAACGCTGTCGGAAGCGTCCCATGCGCAGCGAAGCCGATGGCGCCTTCCAGCTGGAAATCGAACTGCCGTCCGTGTCTTAGTGGAGGTCCGCCTCCATCCTCGTCAGTGCCCTGCGTTGACGTCGCGCGCTCGCCTCGCGTCGACGTGGGCTGCACCGGCGTTGCTGTTTCACTCGCGCTCGGCGTGCGCTGCACAACATCATGTGCGTCACCAGGAGATCCCGTAGCGGTGACCGCGGGCTGTCCTCGCTCGGCCACGTCTTCCGCGTCCGCCGCCGATGACATAAACATGATGCAGCCCCCCGCGGTGAGGGTCAGCGCGAGTACGGCGGTGCGCATCATTCGCTCGCTGCCGTTCGCAGAACGATCGTCAGGGAGTGTCGTCCCACGGGGAGAGCGAAGCGCTGCCCGATCATCGCGGCTTCGAGGCACGCGCTCAACTCGGAGCGGCGCCCACTTCCTACATTCGAGCGCTGCACGTGTCCACCGACGACGGACACCAGGAGGGTCGTTGGAGCGTCGAGCGCGTTGGGAGCGGTGGCCAGCACGGTACAAACCCGCAGAGCATCCACCACCAGCTGAGAGGTCGGTTGGGCGAGCGCTTCGGTCGGGCTCCGAGGGTCGATCTGTATTGCAACGTCCAACGCAGGCAGTCCATTGAAGGCCTGAATTCGAACGCCGTAGAGGCTTCCTTGCTCCGTCGTCG
>CAIUAC010000167.1 GCA_903896985.1 uncultured Sandaracinus sp. | reverse complement strand
GGCGTCGGCGTGCGCGCCGAGCGCGTCGAGGCACTCCGCGATGTGCGACGCGAGCTCTGTGCTCGCCGGCGCGAGGCGACGCGCGCGCTGATAGTAGCCGAGCGCGCGCTGGGCGGAGTCTTCGGCGCGGGCGAGATCGCCGAGCGTGGCGAGCGCGTCCGCGCGCAGCAGCGGGTCGGGCGGGTCGACGTCGAGCACCGAGAGCATCGTCTCGCGCGCGGCGGCCTTCGTCGCGTCGTCGAGCGCCTGCGTCTTGCCGCGGGCGAGGAGCAGCGTGCCGAGGAGGTCGCGGACGCCTGGGTCGTCGGGCAAGAGGCCGAGCGCGCGCTCCCCCGCGGCGATCGCGCCCGGCTCATCGCCGCGGGACGCGCTCAGCACCGCCGCGCGCGCGAGCAGGCCGGCCTCCATCGAGTCACGCGCGGCCGACGCGAGCGCGCGCCCCGCGTCCGTGTGCGCGTCGAAGCGCAGCGGCGCAGAGGCGCCCGTCGCGGCGTCGAACGCCTCGAGCGCAGCCACCGACGCGTCGCGGTACATCGAGCGCGCCGCGCGCGCCTCGAGCCCGCCGTCGCGCAGGCGCAGCACCGACGCCCCGCGCGTGAAGTCGCGCAGGCCCGCGGGTCCGGCGACGAAGCGGGCGAGCAAGCCGGCACCATCGTCGAGCTGCGCCCCGCGCAGGCGCGCGGCGAGACGGGGCTCCGCGAGGCGCTGCGCGAGGCGGTCCGCGTCGAACGGAGCATCTGCGATACCCTCCGCGCGCCCGATGAGGGCGTAGTCCTCGCCGCGCCCGAGCTCCCAGAGGGTCGCGTCCGGGAACGCCTCGCGGAACGTCGCGACGATCGCGCGCACCGTGTCGAGGTCGGTCGCGTAGACGTGGAACCAAGCCGCGAACACCCCGCCCGGGCGAAGCTGCGCGCGGGCCGCGCGGAACGTCTCGACGCAGAAGAGGTCGCCCATCCCGCTGACCCACGGGTTCGACGGCTCGCTGACGATCACGTCGTAGCGCCGCGCGCCGTGCCGCAGCAGCAGCGCGCCGTCCGCGGCGAGCACGCGCACGCGCGGGTCGCGGAGCACCTGATTCGTCGCGCCGGCGAAGAACGGCGCGGCGTAGCGCACGCCGTCGACGAGCTCGGCGACGTCGACGCGCGTCGTCCCCGGCAGGGCGCGCACGGCGTCCACCGTCGTGCCGGTACCGAGCCCGATCACCAACGTTTCATGGGGCGCGCGCGCGAGGAGCGCCGGCAACAGCCCGACGAGCGTCTGCGTCGGCGCGTCGCCCCGCGAGCTGCCGTCGACCTTGCCGTCGATCTGCAGGAGCCGCTCACCGAGCGTCTCGCGCACGGTCACCGTCGCGTCGACGCCGTCGTGCGAGAAGACGACGCGCCCAAGCTCGGGGCGCGCCGGACCGGCGTAGAGGAACGGCCCGCTCGCGAGCGTCTCCGGGTCGAAGCGCGCGGGTACGTCGCGGGACGCGAGCGCGACGGCACCAAACGCGATACATCCCGCGGCGAAGACGGTCGGCCACGAGCGCTCGCGGGACGCGCCGACGCGCTCACGGAGCGCCGCGAAGAGCGCGAGCAGCGCGGCGAACGCGGGGAGCGCGGCTGCGACCGTCACCGCGCGCGCGAGGCCAAACGTCGGCACCAGCCAGAGCGGCCCGAGCACGGCGCCGAGGACGTTACCGAGCGCGCCCGAGGCGAGCAGCGCGCCGACGTCGCGCGTCGCGGGCCCGGCGGAGGCGCGGGCGCGGGCAGCGACGAGCGCGGGAAACGCCGCCGACGCGAGCAGGATCGGCGCGCCGACGACGGGCGACACGAGCAGCGCGAGCACGAACCAAGGCGCCCCCGTCGAGCGCGCCGCGCCGGCGGACTCCTCGAAGATCGTGACGACGCGCTCCGGCCACTGCCCCGCCGTCGAGACGCCGAGCAGCGCCGCGACGCTCGCGAAGGCGAGCAGACCGACGACCAACAGCGCGGGTCGGCGGACGCGCGCGACGAGCGACGCCCCGCCCGCCGCGCCGAACACGAGGGCGACGACGTACACCGCTGACACGAGCGCGAAGCCCTGCACGGTCGGTCCGACCGCGAGCGCCGCGAGGCGCGTCCACAGGGTCTGCAGGCCGAGCGTTCCGGCGCCGGAGACCAGCGCCGCCAGGAGCAACAGCAGCGCAGAGAGCCTGTCGCTGGCGATACGCGACGTATCGTTTGCGACTCGGTCCGGGGTGGTCGCCTCGTCGCCGGCGAGCCTGCGCGCGAGGCGCAGCGCGGTGCCGGCGGCGACGCACTGGACGGTCGCGGCGAGCGCGGCAGAGAGCGGCAGCCCGAGATCTGGCAGCAGCACGAACGCGGCGAGCACGCCGCCGAGCGCGCTTCCCGCGGCGTGCGCCGCGTACAGCCGACCCGCGTCGCGGGCGGTGTGCGCGGCGTCTCCGCGCGCGGCGACGAGCAGCGGAAGCCCTGCGCCGAGGGCGAGCGCAGCGGGCGCGAGCGCGACGAGCGCGATACCAAAGGCCGACGCTTGATACCCAATGCCCGGCCCGAGCGCGCGGAGCGCAGCGCCGACGGGCGCCTCGATCACAGGCGCGAGCCACGGCAGCAGCGCCGCGTACGCCGCCGCCCCAAGCTCGACCCGCGCGAGCGCCCCGAGCGCGCCAAAGCGCCGCGCGAGGCGAGGCGCGAGGAGCGCGCCCGCCGCCATCCCGAGCAGCACCGCGGCGAGCGCCGCC
>CAIUAC010000166.1 GCA_903896985.1 uncultured Sandaracinus sp. | reverse complement strand
GGCGGTGGCTTCACGGTGCGCTGGACCGTGACCTACACGCTGCCCGACGACGAGATGCTGATCGATCTCGAGGTCACGCCGCCCGCGGGCAACACCCAGCAGGTGCGGCTCTATCACGCCATCGACACCTTCCTCGCGGGCTCAGACGCGGGCCCGGCGTACATCCGCCCGAGCGCGGCGGACCCTGCCGTCGTCGGCGTTCGACGGCTCGACGTCTTCGAGGCGTTCATCCGAGTCGCCGATCCCTGGGACTTCTTCTATTCCGGCTTCTACGACCAATTGCTCGGGACCGAGTTCGACAACGGGCGTGATCTCGGGAACGTCGAGGACACGAGCGACACGACCGACAACGGCATCGGCGTCGAGTGGTCGCTCGGCGTGCTGACCGCGCCCCGGACGCTCCGCTACCGCCTCTCGTTCACCGATCAGTTCTGCTCGGTCGGGATGGGGACGCTCGACTCGGGGTGCATCGCGAGCCGGCCGGCGTGCAACCCCGCCTCGCTCACCTGCGTCGAGTGCACGGCGGACCGCTACTGCGCGACGGGCGTCTGTGACGTGGCGCGCTCGACGTGCCAGCCCTGCCTCGACAGCGCGGCGCCCGGCGTAGCCGACACGGGCTGCGGCGGCGCGACGCCGATCTGCGACACGAGCGGCGCGACCAACGTCTGCGTGGAGTGCGTCGAGAACGCCGACTGCGCGGGCGGCGCGACCTGCGACACCACGCTGCACGTGTGCGTGGCGAGCCCGACGGCGTGCGGCGATGGGCGTGTGGATGCGGGCGAGGCGTGCGACGACGGCGACCTCGTCGCGGGCGACGGCTGCTCGCCGACCTGCACGGTCGAGGGCGGCTTCGACTGCAGCTGCGCGACGCCGACCATCAGCTATTCGATGGAGACGCTCGCCGGGCGCATCGGCGGGGACGGCGGCGGCCCTGGCCCGCAGATGGGCTGCGGCAGCAACGACGTGCTGATCGGCCTCGCGTTCCTGTGGAGCGACACGCGCTCCGAGGCCGTCGGCACGCGGGCGATCTGCGGCGCGGTCGCGGTGAGCGCGACGGGCGAGGTCACGACGACGCGGACCACGGGCGAGGAGAGCGGCGGCTCGGGCTGCGGCGGGTGGACTCCCGCGTCGTGGTCGCCCGAGGCGCTCTGCCCGAGCGGCTCGGCGGTCGTCGGGATTCGCGGGATGCCCTCGAGCCTCAGCGGCACGCCGACGCTCTTCACCGACGCCACCATCGTCTGCCAGGCGATGACGGTCGACGGCACGCCCGTCGGGCCGACCACGGACGTCCACGTCACCGGCGGCGGCACTCCGGGGAGCACCCAAGTCGTCGACTGCCCCGCGGGCACGATCGCGCGGTACTTCCGCACGCGCGCGGGCTGCGCGCAGGACGCGCTCGATCTCTACTGCGGCCAGCCGGCGGCGACCTGCGCGGGCCAGCCGTCCATCTGCCAGACGCCGTGCGGCGCTCCCTGCCCGGCGGGGCGCACCTGCGACCTGACGACGCGGACCTGCATGGAGCTCGTCTGCGGCAACGGCGTCCTCAACACCGGGGAGGTCTGCGACGACGGCAACCTCGTCGACGCCGACGCCTGCAGCAACGCGTGCTTGCTCGGGCCGACCTCGCCCTGCACCGACGGCGCAGAGTGCGCGCTCGGGCGCTGCGCGACGACCTGCGAGGGCTGCGCCGACTCGACCGTGGGCGGCACGGACCTCGGCTGCACGGCGGGCTTGCCCGCCTGCGTGACGGTGGACGTGGCGTTCCCGACGTGCGCCGAGTGCACGGTCGACGCCGACTGCTCGGCGGGCATGAGCTGCGACGCGGTCGCTCACGCGTGCGTCGCGATCCCCGACGGCGGGATGCCAGACGCCGGCACGCCGGACGCCGGCACGCCGGACGCGGGCACGCCCGACGCG
>CAIUAC010000165.1 GCA_903896985.1 uncultured Sandaracinus sp. | reverse complement strand
GTATCTGCATGCTCGGTGGATCGCTGGGCGTGAGCGCCGGCATGCTCGTCGATCTCCGGCTCGAGGCGATCGAGATGAACGTGCTCGCGCAGCTCGACGACGCGCACGACTACGTGCAGGCGGTGCACAGCGATGACGTTCGTCAGGCGACGGTGGCGGTCGGAGGACCAGCGGATATCTTGGGTGAGGCCAATGGACACCGCGCGTTCGCGCCGTGCTTCCGCGCCCCGCCGGTGCCACCGCTGCTGTTCGTCCCGGATATCATCGCTGCGCACAGCTTTGGCGTCTCCACCGCTGCCGAGTTCCTGCTCAACTACGACATCCTCATCCCGACGGCGGACTCCGACCGCAGTCGCGGAGTGCCGACGCACGAGTACGGACACTTCGTGCTCTGCGACATGCTGCTCGACGAGGGCTCCTACATCGACACGTGGATCCCGATGCTCATGCAGGCCGCGCAAGGTCCCGATGACACGGCCTCGCAGCTCAACGAAGCGTTCGCCGACTTCATCTCCTCGCAGGTCGTCGGCGGCGTGAACTACTTCCAGACGGAGGTGACGCGTAGTCCACGATCAGGCAACCCTGACTCGTTCGGCCAGCAGTGGTACTGCGATCCTTGGAGCGCCGTCTGCGTCGATGACAACATCGGCGGGCCGCCGTGGAGCGCGGCGCGCCCATTCGGTCAGCTCACGACGAACGCAGAGGTCACTGATCCGAGCCCTCCGGCCTCCGACGATGGCCTCTTCGCCCTGCGCACCGCGCGCATGATGACGACCCTCGCAGATGCCTTCGATGGACATGCGACCGGCGGCAACGTGCCCGGGAACGGCGCGGCGTGGACACTTGATCCCAGCGGGACGTTCTTCGGCCCCCCCGTCCTCACGGGAATTGCGCTCAACGACGAAGCCATCACCCTCGCCGCGGCGCTGGGCTACCGCGGTCACGGCGCCGGCTTGCGGCAGATCGTGCATGCGTTGGCGAGCACCCATGGTGGCGCGCTCGACGTCCAGTTCTTCCGCGCCATGACCACCGTTATGCGCTCAGCGGGTTTCTCCGACACGGAGATCTGCGAACTCTACATCCTGCACGAGCCCACGGGCGTGTGCCCGGACGTTTTCTTCGAGACGCCGCCGGACATCGTCCCTTCCGCACCGATCGATCTACACCACGTGCTCACTCCCTCGAACGACGCCACGTGGAGCTGGCGCGACGAGTCACGGCTCCCAGGCGATCATTTCAACTACGAGCTCGTGCCGGTAGTTGGGCTGCGCGAGGACGGAATGCGGCTCTACGCCACGGCTCAAGACTTCGGTCCCCGCTTGCTGCGGAGCTACGACACTCGCTATCTCTTCCGCGTGCAGACGGTCAGTCCGACCGGACGCGTGAGCGCCTGGACCGAAGACGGAGTGTGTTCGCTCGCGGAGCGCGTGAGCGGCCTTCACGCGATCGGCGCGACCTTCCCACCCTCACCCTACCTCGGGCGTGTGTCGCTGGCGTGGGATCGTGCTCAGGCCACGAGTTACAGCGTCTTCGTCGATGACGGCACGGGACGGCATGTCGTAGGCAGCGGCCTCAGTGCGCCGTCTTTCGAGCTCGTCCGCCCCGAGGGCGGAAACGTCACGGTCGATGTCGTCTCCTACAACCAAGACCATATCCCCTCCGCGCCGTCCGAGCCGCTCACGCTCACGCTTGACCCTGCGCCGATCTTCCACGTGGCGCCTGGCGGTGACGACATGGCGGATGGCAGCTCCTCGGCGCCCTGGGCGTCGATCGAGGTGGCTATCGCCCGCGCGGCGAGCGCCTCTACGATCGCGACGATCCGCATCGCGGGCATCTTGCCGTATACGCACACCACCGGTCCGCTCTCCATCCCAGCTGGGACCGTCGTGCGGCTCGAGGGCGGATACCTCTCGGACTGGACGCGGCTCGACAAGAGCACGCTCGTGGTGGCCTCCACTGCGATACTCGCGGGCGCGTCGCGTGGCTGCGGCGCTTCCGACGCCATCCCGAACGGCGAGTGGGCGGCGGGGGTATCGGTTGGCGCTGGGTCGAGACTCTTCCTCGATCAAATCGAGCTCACGGTCCTTCCTGCTGATGGCCGCTGCACCGCTGCGGTGGTCCTCGATCGCGGCGGGCTCGATCTGCGTAGCTCGCGGCTGGTCGTGCACTCCGGCCCTGGTGACACCTGCTCCGTCGGCGTGCTCGGCGATGGCACCGCAACACAGCCGCCGGCGCTCGCGACGCGACGACAGTCGAGCATCATCGGGACGGACAGCGTCGACCCAGGCAATCCACTCGTTCGCGCGGCGGCGGTGTGCCTGCACGGCGCCAGCTCGGTCACGCTCGAAGACACGACGCTCGCCGGCATCGCCACGACCGCCGGTCCCGGCGTTCTCCTTCGCGCGGAAGCGGCGAGCGGCCTCGTGCTCTCGCAAAGTCACGGCGCAGACGTCGTGCGCTCGACGATCAGCAGCGTGACAGGCTCGCCGCTCGGCACACAGGGCGTGCAGACCGGAGTCCTTCTCACCTTCATGCTCGGCGATACCCGCCTCGCCAACAGCGTCGTGAGCACGACGCGCGGGTCCGACGTCAACGTCGCGATCTCCGCCCACAGTCTTGGTGGCGCAGGCAGCCTCTCGCTGTTTTACGTCACCGCGCTGGCGGGCAACGACTACGACCGCACGGGGGCTCTCCCGCCCAATCACTGGTCGGCGCCCATCGCGCTCTCGGGCGAGCTCGGATCTGTCCGCATCCTGAACTCCGTGCTCGCGAACGGCGCGGGGCTCGGTGTGAGTACGCTGCAGACCGTGATCGCCGGCATCGATCGAGGCATGGACCGGATGACCGCCGACCCGCGCACGTTCGAGCTGCGCGGCACGGCGATCTCATTTCCGTTCCGCGACTACTACGAGTCCGAGGCGCTGGTGTACTGCGAGCCTGACGCCGAGCGCTACGCACGCAACATCTACAACGAATCGGACCTGAACTACGCGGCGTTCCACCGGTGCTACCCGATCGCCTCCGGTAGCTCGTATGTGTCGTCGGACAACTTGGCGTTCAACGCCGCCCCCGACGAAGTGCCGACGTTGGGCCGCCCGGCAGTCCGCTTCAGCCCATCAGGGCGTCCCCTGCCGTCGGCGGCGACGCCGAGCACGGTGGCCATCACCGCGCTACGCAGCGCTGGCGTCGACCTGACGACTGAGCCCGTCGCGGCACCGGAGACGCTCGCGTGGGACCTCGCGCGCGTCGCACGGCTCGTCACGCCACCGGGCGCAGGCGCGTGGGTGCTGCCGTGAGGGGCGCATCGCGTGCGGCGCCGTATGCGCTTGCGGTGCTAACTGCCGCACTCGCAACAATGGGCTTCGAATGCGGGCCGCCCGGGCGGGATGTGCCGTGTACGGACCAGATTGTCGAAGGCGACCTATTGCATATTGAGCTTGTCGCGCGATATGCGCCGGACGGGGAGATATGGGAGCCCGCTGGTTATGCTGGGTATGGCACAATGCCGTCGTGCGTCGGCATCGACGGGCTTGCGACCGGCGTGAGCTTTGATGCGAAGATTCAAGGCAGCCGAGAGAGCATGCTGTGCACGCAGTTTGGTTTCGTTCCGCAGTGGACCGCGCCTCGATGGACGACTGGCGCCGTGCCGACGAACATCGTGCCTGCGGTGGGTGGCGGCTCGAACGAGGTGGCCCTGAGCCGCGGGAGGATCGTCGCTCCGGCGGGCTGCGCTGGGCTCTACGGGATCTCTCTATTCACGCGAACCGGCGACGTGTATGCGCCGCCATCAACTACTTCGCCCTACGGCACATTCGTCATGCGCTACTTCGCCACGAATGAGCCTGGCAGCTGTGGGCCTGGCTTCGAAGGCTATCTTGATCCAACTGGCGCCACTCGGTGCGGCGACATGTACCTCGTCCGCGTGACGCGCTGAGCCAGGAACATGGGTGCTCCCATGACGCGCTGGTCCGGCTCGCCAGCTCCGCGGGACCGCGCTCGGTCGTCAGGCGGGCGGCGACGTGTGCACCGCGCGTAAGAGCCCGGTCGGCATCGAGCGCTCCGACGCGCGGGCCCGCCCGCAGAAGCACCCGACCTTCGCGGCGTCGGCGTTCGCCGTGGAGACGCCGTGCGAGGTCGGCTCCTCCCGCCGCATCGACGGGCGCTCCTCAGCGAGGTGAAGAGCCCACGCCCCTCCCGTCGCACCTCGACCCGCCCCCACGCAGTCGACGCGACCCTCCCAACGCAGCTCGACCCTCGCTCGCGCGGTCGCCGCGACCTTCCAGTCGCAGCTCGACCCTCGCTCGCGCAGTCGCCGTCACCTTCCAAACACAGCTCGACCCCCGACTCGCACGTCCCCTCCGCCTTCTTTTCGCAGCTGACCTGCGACCTCGCCTGTGCCCGCGACCGTCCGAGCGCAGCTCCGCTCGCTGAGCGGCCATCACGCCAGGCGTTCTTCCGCAGCTGAGCTGCGATTCGAAGGTGCGCGGCACCCCCGCGCTCAGGGTCCAGCTGCGTTTTGAAGAACCGCGCCACGCCTTCACTCGGGGTCCAGCTGCGTTTTGAAGAACCGCGCCACGCCTGCGCTCGGGGTCCAGCTGCGTTTTGAAGAACCGCGCCACGCCTGCGCTCAGGGTCCAGCTGCGTTTCGAGAATGCGCGACACGTATTCTTCGGTAGCTGCCCCCCCCGGTTTCCTGGCACTGCGTCTCGTTCGCGTGGACAGTGCGGCGATCAGATGGACCTGCCTCTTGGCAGCGTCGTTTCG
>CAIUAC010000164.1 GCA_903896985.1 uncultured Sandaracinus sp. | reverse complement strand
CTGGCGCGACGCCGGGGCCCCTCAGGCGCGCGGCGCGCCGGCGCGCGGCAGGTACACGTGGAACGTCGTCCCAGCCCCCGGCGCGCTCTCGACCTCGAGGAAGCCGCCGCCCTGCTTCACGATGCCGTAGACGGTCGCGAGGCCGAGCCCCGTGCCCTTGCCGAGCTCCTTCGTCGTGAAGAACGGCTCGAACACGCGCGCGCGCGTCGCCTCGTCCATGCCGGTCCCCGTGTCGGACACGCGGAGCATGACGTGCGGTCCGGGGCGCGCCGACGCGTGCCGCTCGAGGTAGGCCTCGTCGACGTCGACGCGCCGCGTCTCGAACGTCAGCGTCCCGCCGGAGGGCATGGCGTCGCGGGCGTTGATGGCGAGGTTCATGACGACCTGCTCGAGCTGGCCCACGTCCGCGCGCACGCAGCCGAGGCTCTCGGCGCCGACGACGTTCAACACCAGGTCGTCCCCGAGGATCCGCGCGAGCATCGGGCGCAGGTTCTCGACGAGCCGGCTCAGGCGCACGACGTCCTCCTTCACGACCTGTCGCCGACTGAAGGTGAGCAGTCGTTTGGTCAGCGCCGCCGCGCGCTCTGCCGCGCCGAGGACCTCCCTCAGGTCGGCGGCGAGCGGGTCGCCTTCGTGTCGGCTCGCGAGGGCGAGGTCCGCCGTGTTGATGATCACCGTCAGCAGGTTGTTGAAGTCGTGCGCGACGCCTCCAGCGAGCCGCCCGACGGCCTCCATCTTCTGCGACTGCCGCAGGTCGGCTTCGAGGCGCTGCCGGGTCGCCTCCTCGGTCTTGCGCTCAGTGACATCCTGCACGGTGCCCACCATGCGCAGCGGGCTGCCGTCCGAGGCGTACTCCACCTCGCCGAGCGCGAGCACCCAGCGCTCGACGCCGTCGCTCGCGCGCACGATGCGGCACTCTCGCTCGAAGCGCCGCCGCTCGAGCAGCACGCCCCGCAGATGGGCGATCACCGCCTCGCGCTCCGCCGGATGGAGCAGGCTCGCCCACCCGGCCGACGTCCGCGCGTAGGCGGCGTCGATGCCCAAGATCGAGTCCAGCTCCGACGAGCACGTCCAGGCGTCGCCGGGGACGTCGCAGAAGTAGCTGCCGACATGACCGACCGCCTCCGCGGCGCGCCGGCGGCGCTCCGACTCCGTGAGGCCACGGAGCAGCTGCGCCTGCCGCGCCCGCCATCGCAGCAGGGAACCCCCGAGCAGCAGGAGCAGGACCACGAGCGTCGCGATCTCGGCTGCCCGATAGCGGCTCTCCGCGAGCGCCTCGTGGGCGTCGACCTGAGCGACCACGTACCACTGCGAGCCGGGCACGCGGCGCAGGTCGGCGAGCACCCGCGCCCCCCGCTCGTTGGTCCCGTCGAAGCTCCCCTGCTGGCCGAGCGCTGCGTGCGCTGCGGGGCTCTCGGCGCGTGACACCGGCACGCGGACGGCGAGCGGTCGACGACCTCGGCCTCCTGGCTCGGCCAAGTAGACGAGGTCGCCGCGCTCGCGCTGCACGAGCAGCACCTCGGCGCTGGGGTGGGGCGTGTACCGTGCGCGCATGAGCGGCAGGAGGCGCGACCCCGCCGAGGCGCGCAGCACGAGGACGGCGATCGCCCGCCCTGCGCCGTCAAGCTCGGCTATGACCACGTCCACCGTGGCGTCGCCATCGGGCCCGCGAAACAGGTCAGAGAGGACCGCCGAAGGGCCCAGGAGCGCCCGCGTCACCGCCCGCTGCGTGGCTGCATTCACGGGCGCGACGGGCGACGCCGTGCTCAGCAGCACCTGGCCGTCCGGCGCGAGCACCAGCGCCTCCCGGTACACGTTCGTCTCACGCTCGAGGCGCAGGCGCTCCCGGAGTTCGCCCTGCCGCGCCCGGTCCCCCGGGGCGCGAAGCAGCGCTTCGAGCAACGCCTCGACGTGCGGGTCCGCCGCGAGAAGTCGCGCGTCTGCCACTCGCTCGGCTCGCCATCGCGCCGCCAAATCGGAGTTCAGCCGGGCGACCGCCGCGAGGGTCTCGAACTCCTGCGCTCGGATCTCGCCAGCCTCTTGAAGGTAGTACGCGCAGCCCGCCGCGATCAGCGTGAGCGCGACGAGCGCCGGGAGCACCAGCGACCTTCGAGAGGACCCGTCACGCCGAGCATTGCCGACCACGTGTTTCCTTGCGCTTCGTGCGGACACAGCGACGCGCCTCGTGTGGGTGGAGCCGGATCGAAGCGGCGGGCTTGGTGAGCAAGCTGACCTTCGCACGGCGGGCGAGTGGTGTAAAGCTACGACATTATCAAACCCGATGGGCGATGCCGCGGGCACGGCCGACGCGGCGCGACCGGGCAAGATGTGGACGTCGACGCGCTTGCGACGTAGTCAGTGGGTCGGCCCATCGACGGCCCGAGGACGCATGGCGAAGACCTACACGGAGCTGCTCTCGGAGGTGAAGGCGAGCGTCCGCTCGCTCTCGCTCGAGGAGCTGAAGCGGCGCCTCGACGCGCGCGAGCCCTTCACGCTCGTCGACGTGCGCGAGAAGGACGAGGTGCGCGCCGGCTTCATCCCGGGCGCCGTCTCGATCCCGCGGGGCTTTCTCGAGATGCAGGCGGAGCAGCGCCTCCCCGACAAGGGCGCGAAGCTCGTCGTCTACTGCGCGGGCGGCGTCCGCAGCGCGTTCGCGGCGAAGGCGCTCACCGAGCTCGGCTACACGGACGTCGAGAGCGCGAACCCCGGCTTCAGCCGCTGGAAGGACCTCCGCTACCCCGTCGAGACGCCGGCGCAGCTCACCCCCGCGCAGCTCGATCGCTACGCGCGGCATCTGCTCCTGCCGGAGGTCGGCGAGAAGGGCCAGGCGAAGCTCCTCAGCGCGCGCGTGCTCTGCCTCGGCGCGGGCGGGCTCGGCTCCCCGAGCGCGCTCTACCTCGCGGCGGCGGGCATCGGCACGCTCGGCATCATCGACGCCGACACAGTGGATGCGTCCAACCTGCAGCGGCAGATCTTGCACGGCACCGACCGCGTCGGGATGTCGAAGGTCGAGAGCGCGCGAAAGACGCTCGCCAACCTCAACCCCGACGTGAAGCTCGTCACCTTCGACGAGCGCCTCGTCCGCGCGAACATCGACCGCGTCTTCGACCAGGGCTGGGACGTCATCGTGGACGGCCTCGACAATTTCTCGACGCGCTACCTCGTGAACGACGCGAGCGTCTGGAAGGCGATCCCCGTCGTGCACGGCTCGATCTTCCGCTTCGAGGGGCAGGTGACGACGTTCTGCCCAGGCAAGGGCCCCTGCTATCGCTGCCTCTATCCCGAGCCTCCGCCGCCCGAGCTCGCGCCGTCGTGCGCGGAGGCGGGCGTGCTCGGCGTGCTGCCGGGGCTGATCGGCGTCCTCCAAGCGACCGAGGCGATCAAGCTCGTGCTCGGCGTCGGCGACCCGCTCATCGGGCGCCTGCTGACCTATGACTCCCTCCGGATGAAGTTCGGCGCGCTCAAGCTGCGCCGCGATCCGGGCTGCCCCGTCTGCGGCGATCAGCCGACGATCACCGACTACGTCGACTACGACGAGTTCTGCGGCGTCGGCGGCTGACGCGTTCGAGCCCGCCGAGGGGAACCTCGCCGCACGCGCGGTGTCGGCTATCCTCGCCACCATGCTGCCTTCCTCGAAGCGCGCGCTGCTCCTCCTCGTGCTCGTCTCTGCCGTCCTCGCGCTCAGCGCCGTCGTCGGCTGCACCGACCCGGGCGCCGGGCCCGCGCGGCGCACCATCCGCACGGTCCACGCGGCGGAGGTCAAGCGGATGCTCCGCGAGGACGTCGCCCGGCACCTGACCGGCGTCGCGCGCGCCGCCGAGCGCCTCGCGCCGGGCTACACCGCCGAGCTTCCCGACGAGGCGACGCGCGAGCGGCAGATTCGCTTCGCGCTCCGCAAGCTGCGCGAGCCGCCGCGCGGCGTGCCGCAGCTGATCGCGTCGCCGATGACGTTCCTCTGCGCGCTGCAGCCCGACGGCAAGGTCCTCGCGCGCGACTTCGCGCCCGACCCGATGAAGGGGATGCAGCTCGGCACGCTCTTTCCGTCGGTGCACACCGCGCTGACCGACGGGCGCCCCGCGTTCGCGCTCGGCGAGTTCCCGCGCACGGAGACGGGCGACCCTTCGCCGTCGATCGTGTTCGCCGCGCCGTCCCGCGCCCGCGACGACGGGCGCATCGTCGGCGGCGCCGCGCTCGGCATCCCCTTGTGGCGCCTCGAGCAGCGCATCAGCCGGCAGCTTCAGCTCGATCACGCGAGCGAGACGGGCGTCATCCTCTGGTCCTACGTCTACCGCGGCGCTGACCTGATCTCCGCCCGCGGCGCTCATCCGGACCTCGACACCATCGCGCCCGACGCCGCCGCACGCCGCGCCGGGCTCGCGCGGAGCCCCGGCGGCTTCACGCTGCAGCGCGAGCAATTCGGGCGCTGGTACGCCTTCGGCGTGCTGCCCACGCCGCTGCTCGGCGAGGGCGTCGGCATCGTGATCGTGCGCTCGGATCCGATCTGAGCACACGCGGACCCGGCGCGGCGCGGCGCCGTAGCGTCCCGTCGCGACCGGTCACCCTCGAGGTCGAGCCGAGCCGGGACCTGGCGCCGCAGCGCCGCGTCCCGGCGGGTCCGCTAGAAGCTCCAGGCCGG
>CAIUAC010000163.1 GCA_903896985.1 uncultured Sandaracinus sp. | reverse complement strand
GGCTCGTGCCCGACGTTCTACGCGGACGACGGCGCCGGCCTCGCGCTGCAGGCGGAGGGCTTCTCGGGCGCGTTCGCGGCGGCGTTCGAGGAGACCGACGTCGACGCGCTCCGCACCGCCCGCAGCGTGAACGGCCACGTGTCCATCGTGATGCGCGACGAGGCGGCCGAGACGCACGTCGTGCGGAGCGTGCGGCTCCTCGCCGTGCCGCGCCGCGAGGGGCGGCGCATCGTCCGCGCGGGGGGCTGGTACTTCGCCGCGAAAACGCCGCTCGCGCCGCTCCGCTGTGAGGCGCCCGGCCGAGACTGCACCGCCGACGTCGCGGCGGGCGATGGCCGCGAGGACGCGCCGACCGCTGACCCGCAGGACCTCGCCGCGCCGGAGACGCTCGCGCTCTCGTTTGGCCCATCGACGGGACGCCGCGGGCTGATCGTGTCGGCGCGCAACAGCCTGGTCGGCACGTTCGTCTTCTACCAAGTGCTCGCGTGGCTCGGGCGCGACGCGGGCAGCCTCCTCGCGAACCTCGACGCAGACGCCGCCGCGAGCGACCCGGTGGCGCAGGCGCTCAGGGTCGGCCGGGAGCTCGCGAAGCTGCGCGTGGAGGTCCGCGCGCCGGGCGGCGAGTGGCTGGCCGCGGGCAGCTACGAGGAGCTCGGACCCATCGCGCGCGACCGGCAGGTCGTGCCCCTGCCGGAGGGGCTGCCCGACGGGCCGCTCGAGGTGCGCCTCGCCTCGACGCGCGGCTTCTGGAAGATCGACGAGCTCACCCTCGCAGAGCTCGAGCCCGTGGGCGCGCCGACCGCGCTCGAGCCCGCGCGCGTGCTCCGACACGGCGTCGAGGACGCGGACGCGCTCGCGCGCTTGCGGGACCCGGCGCGTCAGCTGTTCACGTTCCCGGGGGACGCCTACACGCTCGAGTACGACCTGCCGAGCGGCGCCGACGACGAGCTGTTCCTCGAGTCGCGCGGCTACTACGTGGAGTGGCTCCGCGAGCAGTGGCTCGCCGAAGAGAGCCCCGTCGAAGCCGCGCGATTCTTGCTGGACCCCCGCGCCGCGCTCGAGCGACTCGCGCCGGCCTACGCGCGGATCGCGCCGCTCGTCGAGGAGCAGTTCGCCCGCAGCCGCATCGGGGAGTCGCCGCGATGAGGGCGCGCGCGTGCCTCGCGCTGCTCGTCGTGGCGGGCTCGGCGTCGTGCGCGACCGCGTCGCTCGATCGCCGGGAGCTACGCGGCACAGACGAGCTCGGGCACACCGTGCGGGACGTGCCTGTGCGCGGCTTCGAGGTGCGCATCGAGACGGCCCGCGGGACCATCGAGGGCGAGCTGCTCGCCGTCGACCGGGCCTCCGTCTGGGTCGCCGCGGTCGATGGCCGCGTCGGACCGGTGCCGCGCGAGACGGTCAGGCGCGTGCAGGTGCACGTCCACGAGACCTACGGCTCGGAGTACGGCGGCTGGACCGCAGGCGGCACCGCCGCGACCATCACCCACGGCTGGATGCTCATCTTCACCGCGCCCGTCTGGCTGATCGCCGGCATCTCGACCTCCGTCGCGGAATCCGCCTCCGGACACGGCAACGCCGAAGGTCCCGGCCTCGACGCCTTGTACCAATTCGCGCGCTTCCCCCAGGGCCCGCCGCCCATGCTGACAGGCGTTCCCATCCCCGCGCCCGCCCCGCCCTACGCCCCGCAGCCGGTGCCCTCAGGCGCTCCGCCGCAGCTCGAGTTGCCCCCGCTCCCGCCCGCGCCGGGCGCGGCACCCGTCGCTGCGCCGCCCGTCCCGCCCGCGCCAGGTGCGCCGCCCGGCACTGCGCCGCCCGTCCCTGCCGCGCCAGGCGTTCCGCCGGGAGACATCCCCCCGACGCCGCCCTGGTACGAGCGCCCGATTCCTGCCCCGACGGGCCCCTGAGTCGGGGCCGCGCCGCGGACGGCAGCGCTGGCGACACGGAGCGGGAAATGAACCAACTCATCAACTGAGAACTAGTGGAGGCGGCGGGAGTCGAACCCGCGTCCGAGAGACCGTCACGGTGGCTTCTACGTGTGTGTTCCGTATTTTGATTTCGCGTTCTCTTGCGCCCACGGACAGGCTCGCCAGACCGCTATCGACCCTATGTTTTCGCCCATCTCCCGGGTTGAGTGGAGGAGGCTAGCCAGTTCGATTACGCCTCGCCGAGGAGCACTGGCAGGCTCCCCGGTTCGACGGCTCTCTAAGCCTTACTCAGGCCGCGAGAGCAAGTGCATTATCATTGGCACTTGTGTTTCCCGGAAGGATTTACGTCGTTCCCGAGACCGACGACACGCGACCACCGATTTGGAACCCCCGTCGAAACCGTGACGCCCCCTTGGTACGGAGAGACCGACGATCTTCTGGAGCGAGCACAGGATAGGGACGCCGGGGCGGTCTGCAAGGGCTAGTTCGGAGGAACGTCGCCGGGCGGCCTCGCGCCGACGACGCGAAGCAAGCGCACGGAGTCGTCGCGCGACGTGATAGTGTCCGCGACCGATGGCCATCGCGCCCCGCACCCCATTGGAGCTTCTCCGAGACGTCTCGGTCCTCGCCGACCTGCAGGCGAGCGACCTGCGCGCGCTCGCCGACGCCACGGACGTACGCAAGGCGGCCCGCGGAACGGCGGTCTTCAGCGAGGGGCAGCCCGCGGAGGGCCTGTTCATCGTCCGCACCGGCGAGGTGAAGGTGATGAAGGGCGGCCGCGACGGTCGCGAGCAGATCCTCTACATCGCCAAGCCCGGGCGCCCGATCGTCGAGGGGATCCGCTTCGACGGGCGCTCCTACGCGGCGAGCGCCATCGCGATGCGCACGGCGACGGCGCTGCTCGTGCCGAACGAGGCCATCTTGCAGATCGGCGAGCGACGCCCCGTCGTGCTCAAGGCGATGCTCGATCTGCGCGCGCGGCGCTCGGACCGCATCCTCACGCTCGTCAGCGATCTCTCGCTCCGCACGGTGCCGGCGCGGCTCGCGTCGTTCCTCTGCGCGCTCGTCGCGGCCCGCGTCGCGCGCGGCGAAGAGGGCACGACGCTCGTCCGCGACCTGACGACGGAGACGGTCGCTGGCAGGCTCGGGACGGTGCGTGAGGAGATCTCGCGCGGGCTCGCGTATCTCGAGCGCGAGGGCGCGCTGCGGGTCAACCCCGACGTCATCGAGGTGGTGGACCGCGAGCGGCTCGAGGCCATTGCCTACGGCTCCCGCAAGAGCCACTGAGCGCCCGCCGGTCGGGACGCCGTCCCTGCCCGCGCTCGGCCGCTGGTTCGCCTCGGCCCTCGGCGCCGCGCTGGTGCTCGTGCTCGCCGCCGTCGCCGCGCCGCACGTCCCCGTCGCGCCGCTCTTCGCGTTCGTCATCGGCTTCGCCGCCGTGTCGGCCTCGATGGTGACGACGGCGCTCGCGGCCCCGCTCCTGCCGCGCAAGGCGCTCGCGGGCGTGCTGCTCGCGATCGCGGCGCTCGTGCTCGTCTACGCCCTCGGCCTCTCGCGCGGCTCGAACGTCGCCGGCGCGGCGGTCGTCACCTGCGCGCTCTTGCTCGGGGCGTCGTGCGTCGGCTCGGTCGTCGCGGGCGGCGTCGAGGACCCTGGGCACCTCTTGATCGTCGCGGTGGTCTTCACGCTGGTCGACACCTTCAGCGTGTTCAACCAGGCGGGGCCGACGGCGGCGATCGTCGAGAACGAGACGCTGCTCTCGCTCGTCGCGCTCCCGTGGCCGCAGCTCGGCGCGCGCACGACGACGATCGAGCCGTTCCTCGGCATGGGCGACGTCATCGCGACGGCGCTCTTCGTCGGCGTCGCGCGGCGACACGGCCTGCACGTCGGGCGCACGGCGGCGGCCCTCTTCGGCGCGCTCGCGCTGACGATGGCCGTCGTGCTCCTGACCGAGACGCCGATCCCAGTGCTGCCGTTCATGGCGTTCGCCGTCTTGCTCGTGCACCCCGCCGCGCGGCGGCTGCGCAAAGAGGATCGCAGGCCCGCGCTGATCGGGCTGCTCGGGCTGATGCTCGTCTACGCGGCCATCTGGCGCTTCAGCAAGTAGCGGCGCTTCAGCAAATGGGCAGCACGCGAGCGCCCTGAGGCGGCACTCGACGCGGAAGGCTCAGCCCTTGACGCCGCCGGCCGAGAGCCCGCGCACGAGGTTGCGCTGGAGCGCGTAGAAGAGGCCCATCACGGGCAGCGAGACGAGGATCGCGCCCGCCGCGAACCGGCCCCAGCGCGCGTCGTACTCGCCGACGTAGCGCTGCAGGACGACGGGCAGCGTGAAGGTCTCCTCGCGCGAGAGGAACGTCGCCGCGAGCACGAACTCGTTCCACGCCGTCATGAAGGCGAAGAGCGCCGTCACCGCCAGCGCCGGTCGCACGACGGGCAGCACCACGCGCAAGAACGCGCCGAAGCGCGTCGCGCCGTCCACCATCGCCGCCTCCTCGAGGTCCTTCGGGATCGCGGCGAACGCGCCGCGCAGCTGAAAGATCGCGAACGGCACGGCGGTCGTCGCGTAGACGAGGACGAGCCCAGTGCGCGTGTCGAGGAGGCCGAGCGCGTCGAGGATCAGGTAGAGCGGGATGCTCGCCGCGACCCCCGGGAACATCTGCGTCGCGAGGAGCGCGCGCTCGCCCTCCTTCGCGCCGACGAAGTCGAAGCGCGCGAGCGCGTACGCCGCCGGCGTCGCGAGCGCGACGGCGACGATGGCCGTCGAGGCGCTGACGAGCACGCTGTTGAGCAGCTGCCGCCCGAAGAGCCAGCCGCCGCCCGCCTCCGAGCCCGCGCCGACGCCGAGCACCGCAGCAAAATGCTCGAGCGACGGGTGGCTCGCGAACGGCAGCACGCGCGGCTCGGGCGCGTCGCCCGGCGAGAGCGCGAGGGCGACCACCCAGAGCACCGGATAGAGCGCGAAGACCACGGCGAGCAGCACGAGCAGGTGCACGCCGAGCTCCGCGAGGAGCGCGCGACCGTGCGCGCGCTGAGACGAAGGAGCGCTCATGACTTGGTCCCCGCTGCGTCGGGCGCCGTCGCGCGGCCGAGCGCGCGCGTGCCGATCCAGAGCACGCCGAAGATCAGCACCGCGTACGCGGCGGCGTAGCCGACCTGCTGCGAGCGCGTGAACGCCCAGCGATACGCCTCGCTGACGAGGATGTCCGTGGTGCCATCGGGCTCACCGCCCGACACGAGGAAGACGACGTTGAACATGTTGAAGGTCCACACCGCGCCCATCGCGATCGCCGGGCCGAGGGACGGCGCGAGCAGCGGCCACGTCACGAGGCGGAAGCGCTGCCAAGCCGTCGCGCCGTCGACCTCGGCCGCCTCGTAGAGGTCCTGCGGGATGGCGGCGAGCGCGCCGAGCGTGACGACCATCATGAACGGGAAGCCGAGCCAGACGTTGGTCGCGACGTTGGCGGCGAACGCCGTCGACCAGCGCGCGAACCAGCTGATCGGCTCGCCGCCGAGGGCGCTGAGCATCGCGTTCACGGCGCCGAATTGCCTGTGAAACATGCCCTTCCACGCGAGCGCGGTGACGTAGCTCGGCACCGCCCACGGGAGCACGAGCAAGACGCGGTAAATGCCCCGGAAGCGGAGAGTCGGGCGATCGAGGAGGAGCGCCAGGCCGACGCCGAGCAGCAGATGGAGCGCGACGTTGACCGCCGTCCAGAGGATCGTGACGAGCAGCACCAGCCAGAACGAGCCTGTGCCGAGGAGCGCCCCGCCCCGCGCCGTCAGCACGTCGACGTAGTTCGCGAGCCCGACGTAGTGCAGGTTGCCGGGCGCCCCGGCGAAGAGCGAGGTCGCGGCGCCGACGGCGAGGGGCGCGATGACGAGCAAGCCGACGGCGATGACGGCGTGCGTGACGTAGGCGTAGGCGGGGAGCGAGCGCTTCACCGCGAGGCGGAAGTGCGGATCGCGCGCGCGGCGCACTGCGACGGCGACGGCGAGGAGCAAGCCGAGCGAGACGACGAGCAACGCAGGCGCGGGCGAGCGCTCTGCGGGGAGCGGGCGCACGAGGTCGTCGAAGCGCCGCTCGCCTTGCTCGAGCACGTCCCGCGCGCTGCGGCCGCCGCGGAGGTAGTTGCGGATCGCGCGCTGCGCAGGCTCGAAGGTCGAGCGCATGCGCGGGTTGGTCGGGAGCGGCAGGCCATGCTCGGCGGAGCGCCGAAACGCCGACAGAAACGGGTCCCGCACGAGCTCTGGGTCGAGCGCCGCCGTGCGCGAGGCGACGATCTGCCGCGCGACCCGCGCCCGCACCGCGGCGCCCTTCGGCCCGGCGAGGAAGCGCGCGAACGCCCGCGCGCCCTCGATCTCTCTCGCGCGCGTCGCGATCAGCGCGGCCTCGATCGTGACGTACGGCACGAGGGGCGCGCCGCTCGCTGCGCGCACGCTGGGCAGCGGCGCGACGTGCCAATGCAAGGAGCGCGGCAGATCCGGGGCGAGCCACGGACCGCCGATCGCCGTCGCCGCACGCCCACCGGCGAAGAGCTTCTTGACGAGGTCGCCCGACGCCTCTGCGGGCACGACGGCGGTGTCGACGAGGCGGCGGAGATGCGCGAGCGTGCGCTCGGCGGCGGGGCCGAAGAACGCGTAGCGCCCCGAAGAGTCGAGCAGGCGCCCGCCGTACGCGTGCAGGAGGCCCGCGTCCCAGTAGGCGCTCTCGGCCTCGAACACGAGCGGATAGGTGCCGACGGGCAGGTGCGCGCGGAGCGCCTCGAGCTCCTCGAGGGTCGCCGGATCGTTCGGCAGGAGCGCGTCGTTGACGTAGAGCGCGCCGCACTTGAGCGCGAGCGGTAGACCATAGAGCGCGCGCCCGACGGTCAGCGCCTCGAGGTGCGCGGCGTCGAAGTCGAAGCGCTCGCGCCCGCTGAGCGCGCCAAACGGCTGCACGAGGTGCCGCTCGACGTAGGTGACGATGCGCTCGTGCGCGTCGATGAAGACGTCCGGCCCCTCGCCCGTCGGGATCGCCGACTCGAGCTTGGCGGCGTACGCGCCGAAGGCGACGTGCAGCACCTCGAGGCGGTATGGCTGCCCCTCGGGCGAGCGCTCGAAGTCGCGCACGACCTCGCGGAGCGCGCGCGCCTCGGCTTCGTCGTAGGCGTGCCAGACCCGCACCGTGCGCCGCGCGTCCTGCGCCTTCGCGACGGGCGCGCCGTCGCCGGAGAACACGGAGAGCTGCGCAAACAGGGAAAGTGCGGCGAGCCCAGAGAGCGCTGCGAGGCGGCGCACTGAGCCGGTCACGCGGCGCCCTTGGTCCGCGCGGGAGGCGCCGTCAGCGCGACCTCGCTCTTCGGGTCGAAGAGGTGCACGCCGTCCGCCTCGACGTCGAGGCCGACGACGTCCCCGGGGCGCACTCCCGTCTGCGCGTCGCCCTCGAGGCGCGCGACGAAGGGCTTGCCGCCGATGTGCCCGTGCGCGTACGCCTCGAAGCCCATCGCCTCGACGACGTCCACCGTCAGCTGCAGCGCGCCCTTGGTCTTGTTGGGCAGGAGCCGCACATCGTGCGGGCGCACGCCGAGGACGACGTCGCCCTCGTGCGCCGCGAGCCCGTCGGGCAGCGCGACGTCGACGCCCTCGGCCTTCACGCGCCCGCCGCCCGCGCGCGCCGGGAGAAAGCCCATGCCCGGCGTGCCGAGGAACGACGCGACGAAGCGCGACGCGGGGTGCTTGTAGACCTCGAGCGGCGGCCCGATCTGCTCGACGCGCCCCGCGCGCAGCACGACGAGCTTGTCCGCGAGCGTCATCGCCTCGACCTGATCGTGCGTGACGTAGACCATCGTCGCGCCGAGCTTCGCGTGCAGCTTCTTGATCTCGACGCGCACCTCGCCGCGGAGCGCCGCGTCGAGGTTCGAGAGCGGCTCATCGAACAGGAACAGCGACGGGCGACGCGCGATCGCGCGCCCCATCGCGACGCGCTGCCGCTGCCCGCCGGAGAGCTGCTTCGGCAGGCGCTCGAGCAGCTTCTCGAGCCCGAGCGACTGCGCGACGTCGGCGATGCGCGCGCTGATCGCCTCGCTCGTCTCGCCGCGCAGGCGCAGCCCGAAGGCGAGGTTCTCGCGCACGCTGAGGTGCGGATAGAGCGCGTAGCTCTGAAAGACCATCGCGACGTCGCGCTCGCGCGGGGCGAGGTGCGTGACGTCGCGCTCACCGATCTTCACGGTGCCGCGATCGGGCAGCTCGAGCCCCGCGATGGTGCGGAGCAGCGTGCTCTTGCCGCAGCCGCTCGGGCCGACGAGCACGACGAGCTCGCCGTCCGTGACGTCGAGGTCGATGCCGCGGAGGATCGGCGTCGTGCCGAGGGTTTTCTCGATCTGCGAGAGCGTCAGCGAGGCCACGAGGGCCGCAGTCTACGCCGGTGCTCAGAGTTTGTGAGGAGTGATCGCGTGCGCGACGAGCAACGCGCCGAGGCGCGGGTCGAGCGCGAGGTGTGAGCGCGCCCCGGCGGGCGGCACGACGAGCGCGGCGCGGCGCTCTTCGGGCACGTGCGCGAGCACGACGACCGCCGCGTGCAGCGCGCCCGGCGAGAGCGACACCTCGAGGTCGCCGCCGCCCGCCTGCTCGACGCGCGCACGGAGCGCCGCGGCGAGCGCGTCCCGCGTCGCGCTCCCCGACTCCGCGAGTCGCGTCAGCTCTGCGGCAGGCGCGGGCGCCTCATCCGCGACGAGCGTGACGATGGGCAGCGTGCGGTCGCGGCGCTCTTCGCTCGCGAGCGCAGCGGGCCCGAGGTGCGCGTTGTCGTTGAGCACGAGGACGCGCCCCTGCGGGTGCTCCTCGTCGAAGTGCAGCGTCGTCATCGCCGTGTTCGCGAAGCGCGCGAGCCCGATCGCCGGCCGCACGCTGCGCTTGCCGAGCACGTGCGCGACGAGCGCGCCGATGACGCCGCCGTGCGTGAAGACGACCGCGCGCCCCTCGGCGGGCAGGCGCGCGCGCAGCCCAGCGAGCGCGGCGTCGATGCGCCCCCAGAAGCGGTCGAGCGACTCCCCGCCGCCGAGCGGCACGTCCCGTCGCCCCTCGGCGAGCGCGGCGAGCTCGTGCGGAAAGCGCTCGGCGACCTCCGCGCGCGTCAGCCCCTCCCAGGCGCCGACGTCCGCCTCGCGCCAAGCGGGGTCGATCGCGAGGTGCTCGAAGGAGGTGCGCCCGGTCTTGGCAGCGCGCGCGAGGTCCGACGCGATCACCTCGTCGAGCGGCCAGCCCGCGCGGAGCCGCGACTCGACGCGCCCCGCGAGCGCGACGGCTTGCTGCTCGCCATACGCAGACAAGGGCG
>CAIUAC010000162.1 GCA_903896985.1 uncultured Sandaracinus sp. | reverse complement strand
GCCGTGACCGTGGCCGCCGCCGCCGCCTGCCGACTCCGCCTTCGGCTTCTCGGCGATGAGCGCGTCCGTCGTGAGCATCAGACCCGCGACCGAAGCCGCGTTCTGGAGCGCCGTACGAACGACCTTCGCCGGATCGATGACGCCGGCCGCGAGGAGGTCCTCGTAGACTTCCGTCGCCGCGTTCCAGCCGTTGTTGCCCTTGGCCTTGCGGACCTCGTTCACGACGATCGAGCCCTCGTGGCCCGCGTTCGCCGCGATCTGGCGGAGCGGCTCCTCGATGGCGCGCTGGATGATCTTCACTCCGAAGCGCTGCTCGTCACTGACTTCGAGCTTCTCGAGGCCAGCCTGACAGCGGATGAGCGCGACGCCGCCGCCGGGGACGATGCCCTCCTCGGACGCAGCGCGCGTGGCGTGGAGCGCGTCTTCGACGCGCGCCTTCTTCTCCTTCATCTCCATCTCGGTCGCGGCGCCGACCTTGACGACAGCCACGCCACCGGCGAGCTTCGCGAGACGCTCCTGGAGCTTCTCCTTGTCGTAGTCGCTCGTCGTCTCCTCGATCTGACGACGGATCATCTCGACGCGGCCAGCGATGTCGGCCTTCTTGCCGGCGCCGTCGACGATCGTCGTGTTCTCCTTGTCGATCGTGATGCGCTTCGCCTTACCGAGGTCGGTGAGCGTCACGCCCTCGAGCTTGATGCCGCGGTCCTCGCTGACGACCGTGCCGCCCGTGAGCTTCGCGATGTCCTCGAGCATCTCCTTGCGGCGATCGCCGAAGCCGGGCGCCTTGACGGCGGCGACTGCGAGCGTGCCACGGAGCTTGTTCACGACGAGCGTCGCGAGCGCCTCGCCCTCGATGTCCTCGGCGATGATCAGCAGCGGCTTCTGCTGCCGCGCGATCGCCTCGAGCACCGGGAGGAGGTCCTTCATGTTCGAGATCTTCTTCTCGGAGATGAGGATGTACGCGTCCTCGAGCGAGACCTGCATGCGCTCGGGCTCGGTGACGAAGTAGGGCGAGAGGTAGCCGCGGTCGAACTGCATGCCCTCGACGACTTCGAGCGTCGTCTCGAGGCCCTTCGCCTCTTCGACGGTGATGACGCCCTCTTTGCCGACCTTCTCCATCGCGTCAGCGAGGATCTTGCCGATGGTGACGTCGCCGTTGGCCGAGATCGTCCCAACCTGCGCGATCTCCTTCGGATCCTTGGTCGGCTTGGAGATCTTCTTCAGGCGGGCGACGATGTCCTCGACGGCCTTGTCGATGCCGCGCTTGAGCTCCATCGGGTTGTGGCCCGCCGCGACGAGCTTGCTGCCCTCGCGGAAGATCGCCTGCGCGAGCACGGTCGCCGTCGTGGTGCCGTCGCCAGCGACGTCGGACGTCTTGGAGGCGACTTCGCGCACCATCTGCGCGCCCATGTTCTCGAACTTGTCCGAGAGTTCGACTTCCTTGGCGACGGTGACGCCGTCCTTGGTGACGGTCGGAGCTCCGAAGCTCTTCTCGATGACGACGTTACGGCCCTTGGGGCCGAGGGTCACCTTCACTGCGTTCGCGAGCGCGTCGACGCCGGCGAGGATGCGGGCGCGGGCCGCGGTGTCGTAAAGAATCTCTTTGGCTGCCATGGTGTTCTTCTCCTAAATGCCTGCTGGAAGACGACTTCGCCGGATCACTTGTCGAAAACCGCGAGGATGTCGTCTTCGCGGAGGATGAGATGCTCTTCGCCGTCGACCTTCACTTCGGTGCCGTTGTACTTACCGAAGAGGATCTTGTCGCCGACCTTGACGTCGAGCTTCCGGACTTCGCCCTTGTCGTTGATGCGGCCACTGCCCACGGCGATGACCTTGCCCTCGATCGGCTTCTCTTTGGCCGTGTCGGGGATGATGATCCCGCCCTTGGTCTTTTCCTCTTCCTTGACCCGGCGAACCAGAACGCGGTCGTGCAGCGGTCGAATGCCCATTGTCGCTATCTCCTCGTGAGCGCCCCCCGTCGCAGCGGCATCGATGCCGTCTGGCCGGGCGGCGGATGGCAGCACGGCGGAAGCCGTGCAGTCAGTTTGTCAGCACTCGCCAATGGAGAGTGCTAACGGCGCGCGGAACCTAACGCCTGCCCTCTCGAGGTCAAGGTGTCGGCGCGCAATCGGCCGTCATTTTGCGAGAGCCGCGGGAAACAGGCCCTCGCTGCCCGTGTGTCGCCGACGGCGACGGTCCCCGCGCGGCGTCGGCACTCGACGGCGTCCGCTGCCAGCCGGTGTCAGCGCACCTCGAGGTACCCCCCGAAGGGGACGTCTGCTTCTGTCGCTCCCGGGCTGCTCGACCGTATAGAGAAGAGAGCGTCTGCGTGCGCGGGCGCTGCACGGCAAGGAGTACCCGATGATCGAACCTCATGCTGACGTCCGCGGCTATTTCCGGGAGCGCTTGCTCGGCGCGCTCGAGCGGCATCGCCTCTCCATCGACAGCGGCACGGAGTTCTACCTGGTGAACCTGCTTTCGGAGTTCGCCATATCCCCGCCCCTGCCGACGCTCGAGCGCCCGCTCGCCGAGCAGCTCGCCGACGCGCTCGAGACGGAAGGGTACGAGCGTTTGCGCCGCTTCCGCGGGCTCGGCGACGCGGCGCTCTACGTCAGCGGCTTCTTCGCGGACCACCTCGAGCGGCGCGGCATCACGGCGGACTACGCCGGGGCGATGGGGGGACGCGCCTATCGCAGCGCGTCCGCGCTCGTTCGCCTCGCGCCGCCGCGTGAGGCCGCGCTGGCGTACGTCTACGACGAGCTCGCGGCCAAGTTCAGCGCGTACGTCGACGTGCTCAGCGACGTTCGCGAGGCAACTACGCCGCGCACGCCCCAAGATATCGTGCGGCTCTACGAGCGCTGGAAGCAGACTCGCTCCCCCGCGCTCGCCGACAAGCTTCGCTCCGTCGGCCTCTTCCCCGTCCTCGAAGCCGAGACGCGCGGGCGAGGCACGGTGCACTGACGCGTCAACGCGTCAGCGCCGGTCAGCTCACTTGGTGGGCTCGAGCAGCTTCTGCTCGGCGATGAACTCGACGACCGCGTCACGCACCGGGCGGCCGTAATACACCTTCTGCGCGGCGATCTCGCGGAGGGCGGTGACGGCTGCGCGGTTCTTGCTCGGCACGAGGGCGGGGGCGCCCTTCATGAGCTGGCGCGTGCGCTGCGAAGCGAGGATGCAGAGGGCGAAACGGTTCTCCTCGTGCTCGAGGCAGTCTTCGACGGTGACGCGGGCCATGATGAAGCGCTCCTATGCCCCGGTTGCCGACTGTCCAGGGGGACGGCCTCGCGAACGGGGAGCGGACGGTAGCAGCGGCATCGATCGACCGCAACATCGAACGCGAGGTCACCGTCGAGGTCGGGGCGCTGCTCGGCTCGTGCCCGACGGCGGGAGGCAATGCCCCGCGACGCTCGCAAACGACGACTGCCCTTTACTCCGCAGGCGCGGGTCGTCTAGCATCGCCTTCGACGACGAGATCATGCCGGCGCGTATCACCATCATCGGGCCCGAGGGGCGTCAAGAAGTCGAGCTGAAGCCCCACAACACGCTGGGGCGGCACCCGAACAACACGATCCAGCTCCTCGACCGCATCGTGTCGAAGGAGCACCTGCACATCGATCTCGTGAACGATGTGTGGGTCGTCAAGGACCTCGGCTCGTTGAACGGCACGTTCGTCAACGGCGAGCGGATGTCGGCGGATCGCCCGCTCAGCACGGGCGACGAGATCACCGTCGGCTCGACGCGCATCCTCTTTCAGAGCGACACGACGGCGGTCCCGGGGGGCTTCGTCGGCGAGAGCACCAAGAGCATGTCGCGCGTCACGATGACGCCGGGCATGGTCGAGTCGCACATCCGCACGAAGCTCGCGCCGCTCCAAGAGCTGAGCTTCCTGCCTGAGCGCATGGTCCCCGACGTCGAGACGATCCGTCGCGACTACGAGAAGCTGCGCGTGAGCTACGAGCTGCAGCGCGCGATCGGCGTCGAGCTCGACGTCGACAAGCTGCTCGCCAAGATTCTCGACACGGCCTTTCAGCTGCTCGCCGCCGATCGAGGGGTCGTCCTGCTCGTCGAGGACGACGGCACGCTTCGACCGCGCTGCGTGCGCACGAAGAAGGCGGGCGCGGCGACGAGCGAAGAGGTCGTGCTCTCGACGACGATCATCGACACCGTGCGCCGCGACAAGGCCGCCGTGCTCTCGTCGGATGCCTCGATGGACTCGCGCTTCTCGGGCGCTCACTCGATCATCATGCAGGGCATTCGCTCGACGATGGCCGTGCCGCTGCTGCAGTCGGGGGAGCTCTTCGGCATCATGGTGCTCGACTCGCAGATCGCGACGAACGCCTTTGCAGAGAAGGACCTGCAGCTCTTCCAGAACGTCGCCAATCAGGCGGCGATCGCCATTCAGAACGGCCTCTTCGCGAAGAAGCTCGAGAAGGAGGCTGTGACGCGCGAGCGCTTTCAGCGCCTGCTCTCGCCGGCGATCGCGGCGCAGGTCCTCAGCGGTCACGTCGAGATCGCCAAGGGCGGCGAGCTGCGCGACACGACGGTGCTCTTCACCGACATCCGTGGCTTCACGAGCATGAGCGAGTCCGCGCGTCCGCAGGACATCGTCAACATGCTCAACGAGTACTTCGAGCAGATGGTCGAGATCGTCTTCAAGTACGAAGGCACGCTCGACAAGTTCGTGGGCGACGAGATCATGGCGCTCTACGGCTCGCCCGTCTCGCACGCCGACGACGCGTATCGCGCGGTCAAGACGGCGCTCGAGATGTTGCGCGTGCTCGACGTCTGGAACCGTAAGCGCGTGTCCGAGGGGCTCGTCGCGATCAAGATCGGCATCGGGATCAGCGCGGGCGAGGTCGTCGCGGGCTATCTCGGCAGCAGCCGCGCGCTCGAGTACACGGTCATCGGTGACGTGGTGAACACCGGCGCGCGTCTCTGCTCCGTCGCGAAGGCTGATGAGATCATCATCAGCGAGCGCGTGTACGCCCGCATCAAGGATTACTTCGAGGTCGTCGAACTGCCGGCGACGCAGGTCAAGGGCAAGGCTTCGGCGCTGAAGATCTACAACGTCATCGGCGAGAAACGCTCGGGCTCGTTCGCGGACGAGCACACGCGCCCCGCCTGAGCCATACCTCGCGCCGATGGCCCATCTCGAGTTCGAGAGACCGCTCGTGGAGCTCGAGCAGCGCATTCGTGAGCTGCGCCTCGCCGCGGAGACGCGCGCGGAGGGGCAGGGCGTGTCCGAAGCGGAGCTGGTGCGCCTCGAGGAGCGCGCAGAGAAGCTCGGCGTGGAGATCTACGGAGACCTCGACACCTGGCAGAAGGTGCTCCTGTCTCGGCACCCGGATCGCCCGTACTTCATGGACTACCTCGAGCGCATCTTCGAGGACTTCATCGAGCTGCACGGTGACCGAGGCTTCGCGGACGACGCGGCGATCGTCGCTGGTTTTGCCCGATTCGAGGGGCGCCCCGTCGCCGTGATCGGCCAGCAGAAGGGGCGCACGACGAAGGAGAAGCTGCACCGCAACTTCGGCATGCCGAACCCCGAGGGGTATCGGAAGGCCATGCGGATCATGGAGCTCGCGGATCGCTTTCAGCGTCCTGTGCTGACGTTCATCGACACGCCGGGCGCATACCCCGGCGTCGGCGCGGAAGAGCGCGGGCAGAGCGAGGCGATCGGCCAGTCGCTGCTGACGATGTCGCGGCTCCGCGTGCCCGTCGTCGCGACGGTGATCGGCGAGGGAGGCTCGGGCGGCGCGCTCGCCCTCG
>CAIUAC010000161.1 GCA_903896985.1 uncultured Sandaracinus sp. | reverse complement strand
CGTCGGGCGTGCTGGCTGAGGTGCCGCCGGAGCACCCAAAGGCGACGAAGGCGAGCAGCACGCCCACCGAACACGGTGCGACGGATCCGAGACGCAGAGCACTAGAGCGCAAGACGACCTCCGACGAATGGGGCCGACTGCCCCCTCGGAAACGAGTGACCGTGTACGGGCGGAATAATCCAGCAGCGTACGATCGTCGCGCCAGCCGGATACGGGCAATCGGACGCGCGCGCTCCGCGCCGACGCCTCGCGGCAGCGGGCTCAGGGGCGAGCGGTCGAGCTGCGAGGGAGCAGGCGCTCAGCGCGCCGCGGGGACCGGCGCCTTCACGAAGAGCAGCACGGCGTCCTCGGTCAGGAAGAACGCGCGGTCGCGGCCATCGATGTCGATGTCGCGGATGTCGTTGGTGGGCAAACCATTCTCTTCGGTCAGCCGCTGCCAGGTCGTGCCGTTCGAGAAGACCGCGCCGCGCGGGCCAGCCGCCCAGAGGTTGCCCTCGGTGTCGACGGCGACCGCGGTCGGGCGGGCGGACTGCACCACGGCGGGGAAGACGAAGTTGAACGCGCCGTTCTCGTAGACGCCGATGCCCTCGGCCGCGGCGACCCAGACGCGGTTACCAGGCGCCGTCGCGAGGTCGCTGACGACCTCACCGCGCACGCCGCGCGCCTCGCCGAACACGACCGCCTGCGAGTTGCCGACGCGCACCGCGCCGGAGAGCGTCGGGAACCACGCGCCGTCGTTCGTGAAGTCGATGGCGGTGACCTCGTCGGGCAGCGGCGTCGCGCCGGCGCCGTCCGCCGGGGTCGCGCCGCGGTGGTGGTAGACGATCGTCTCCGCGTCGCGCGCGAGCATGACCGCGCCGCGCATGCGCGTGCCGGTGCCTGGCCCATCCTCGCGGTCGATCTCGATGCCGAGCCAGAACGCGCCGTCGGGCGCGACGCCCATGAACGGCGTGCCCGCGATGTGGCCGGTGACGCCGCTCAGCGTCCGCTCGATCACCTGCCGCCACGACCCGCCGTCGGCGCGATAGATGCGGAACGTCGCCGAGTCGCCGACGCGCACGCAGAGGTACGCGCCGCCCTCGCCCGTCGCGAGCGCTTGCGGCGTGACGCCCTCCGGCAGCGCGACGCGATGGAACGCGCCGTCGTCGTCGAGGCGGACGAGATCGCCGCTCTTCGAGAGCGCCCAGGTGCGCTCTTGGTTGTCCGACGCGATCTGAAAGTCCGTGCGCGCGACGAGGTCGTAGGTGCGCAGAAAGCGCGCGGTGCCGTCGGGCGGGAGCACGACGAGCCCGCGGTTCTGATCGGCGAAGACGAGCGTGCCCTCGGCGGAGAGCCCGGCGTAGACGCCCTCGGGGATCGCGAGCGAGGTCGTCGGCGCGATCGAGAACGGCGGCGCGTCGATCGTCGGCTGACCCTGCGGCACCTCTTCGAGCGGCGCCGGCGTGCGCGCCGCGATGCCCGCGCCCACCGGCACGACGATGCGCGCGGCCGGCGTCATGCGCGCGCGGTAGGTGCGCACGCCGTGATGCTCGGTGTCGGCGCGGAGCGCGACGAGCGGCACGGACTCCCGGCGCGAGCCGCCCGGCGTGATCGAGAACGCGCGGCTGCCCGTCAAGAGCAGCACCGAGTCGCCCTGCGCCATCAGCCCGACGATCGACGGCGGGAAGTCCGCGACGGTGTAGCCGTACCAGTGACGCCCATCCCAGTAGCCGAGCAACGAGCGGCTCGGACCACGCAGGAGCGCGAGGGCTCGTCCGTTCGGCAGCGGCGCGATCGCCTGCACGTACGGCTCCGGGATGCCCTGCGTCTGCGAGTGCTCGCGCACGGTGTCGTCGCCCTCGATGCGGAGCGCGCCCTCCGTCGTGCCGACCCAGAGCGCGTCGCCGTCGACCGCGAGCGTCGTGCACTGCACCGGCTCGCCGAAGCCCGTCCACGCGCCGTCCTTCAGCCGCGCGAGCCCGGCGCGACCGCACGCGATCACGCTGCCATCGGGGCGCGTCGCGAGGTCCACGACGCTGCCGATCGGCGCGGGCGGAAACGCCGGATTGATCGAGTCGCCCGCGAGCTCCGCGAGCCCCGCCGCCGTCGCGACGATCACCGAGCCATCGGCGCGCGCCGCGAGCGCCCGCACATCGTCGCTCGGCAGCCCTTGCGCGTGCGTGATGCGGTGCGGCTCCGGGTCGCCCTCGCGCGGATACACGAGCACGCCGCGGTCGGTCGCGGCCCACACGCGGTCGCTCGTCAGCGCGAGATCGCGCACCGTGTCGACGTCCGTCAGCGTCACGATGCGGCGCTCGGAGCCGCCGATCGCGAGCGTGCGGAACGACGAGCCCGTCTGCAGCGCGGCTGGTCCGCACGCCGAAGACAGGACGCCGACCGCCGCGAGCGAGGCGACGGAAGCGGCACGAACGAGGGCGCGGGGAGCGAGAGCGCGAGTCAGCATGGGTGCCGCCTTGGTAGCGGGACGCCACGGAGGTGTCAACGGAGGTGAGCGCTCAGCGCTTCAGGCGCACGGCCGGCCCGTGGAATTCCGAGCGGGCGATCTCCTCGGGCGTGGTGCCGATGTCCGACTTGCCGGGCTCGAGGTCGAGCCCGCTCGCGCTGTAGCAATAGGCGACGTATTGCGCGCAAACGAAGGTGTGCGGCGTGCGCGCTTGCTTCGGCAGCGGCGTGCAGATCAAGTAGTGAAAGCCCACGCGGATCAGGTCCAAGATCGAATACGGGTCCCCGAGCAGCTCCATCGCGACTGCGGTCAGCTTCGCCTCGAACTCGGGCGTGCGGCGCTCGTCCTTCAGCGGAACCCAATCGACTTGCCCGCGATAGCGGTCGATCGCGCGGCTCGCCGGCAGCGCCTGCACGCCGGGGCGCGCCTCCGCCTGCAGGACCATCAGCCGCTCTCCCCACCAGAACGCGAGCCCCGCGTGCGAGTAGCGCCCGTGCGAGAGGCGCCGGATGAAGGCCGAGAGCCAGTGCTGCCCGGAGAAGCAGAGGATGTCGCCGTTGCGAATCCGCTTCCGATGCTCTCCGTAGAGGTCTGTGTCGAGCGTCCGCTCGGTCGGCAGCATCCGGTGCCGACTCACCACGTGATCTCGTAATTCGCGTCGCAGTCGGACAGGACCTCGATGCGCACCTCGGCGCGCTGACCGAAGAACGCCATGCCGCCCTCGAGCGAACCGAGCTGGAAGCTCTCCGTGAAGTCCCAGACGTTGCGCAGCTCGATCACGCAGCGCCCGACGGTGATCTCCTTCACGACGCCCGTCGCGTGGTTGCTGATCACGGACCAGATCTTCGGATAGAGCGCGAGCGCGCGGTGCAGATCACCGCCGGCGACGGTGAAGATGATCTTGCCGACCGTCGTGTCGACGAAGGTCGGATACATGCCCTGACCGAGGCGGCGCAGCCCCTCGTGCGGCGGGAGGTTCGGGTACATCAGCGCCCCCGCCTCGACGAGCAATTCCACCCAATCCGAGAGGCGATAGTCGCGAAACGCGTGATAGATGTGGGGTCGCAGATCGACCTGCGTGCGCAGCTTGGCGGCGGCGATGATCGTCCGAAAGAACATCCCCTTGACGGTGCCGTCGGACGGAAGCCTGCGCCGGCGCGCGTCGAGATCGAGCGGGCCGTGGAAGTCGGCGCGCGCGAAGCGCGTCACGGAACCGACTGCAGGGTTCGGACGGGGGAAGTCTTGGCTCATGAGGGGGAATGGACGCCGAGGCTCGCTCCGGTCGGACCTTGTATCAAAGTGAGCATCGCCTCCATCCCGCGCGCGGTCAACTCCGCGGCGAGCGCGGGCTACTGCTCGGCAGCGGCAGAGGCGGCCCGGGCGCGCGCGGCGAGGGCGCTCGGCAGCGGGCGCATCCCCTCGGGCGCCGACTGTGCGCGGCCGTGCACCTCGCCGACGAGCACCTCCATCGGCACCGGCGGGACGAGCTCCGTGCGCACGCCGCGCGAGTCGATGCGCAGCTCGAAGGAGTGCCCGTGCACGCCGAAGCGACGCAGATAGCGCACGGGCTCAGGGCCGTGCCGCACATGGTCGCGGTGCGCGAGCAAGAAGTCGGCGAGCCGGAGCGCGAGGTGATTGAAGAGCCGATGGCAGCCGTGGCTCGTGCCGCGGAGGATCGAGGCGTACGACGCGGAGCCGTGCGTGCGGATCCCGCGGTCGAAGTAGCGCACGACGTCGCCCTCTTCGCGCGGCTCGAGCACGACGTGCTGGATCAGCATCGCGAGGCCGTACGCGCTCGCGAAGCCAGGCCCGAAGGCGTCGCGCTTGACCCGCCAGCCGAGGGCCGAGTCCCGGCGCACGAGGTCCTCGTCGGGCGTCGTCGGGGGCGGCAGCCACGCGGGCGAGGCGACGAGGTCGCGCCACACGCGCGGCCCGACGTCGCTGTTCTTGTAGCGGAGCCCGACGCGCCCCCCCGGCAGCTGCTCCGTCTGCCAGCCGCCGATGGTCGTCGGCCAGCGCACGAGGGCGCGCTCGCGGTCGCCGTCGCGCGCATAGAGCACGATGCGCGGGCGGCGGGTCACCGCCTGCGACACGCGCTGCCCGGTCGCCGTGTACGGGAAGTCGTACCAGACGTCACCGCGATCGAGCGCCGCGCGCAGCTCCATGTGCGGCCGGTGATAGTCCGGCGGAGGCGGGAGCGAGACGGCGACGAGGAGCCCCGCGGCGTCTGCGCGATGCGCGTCGAAGAAGGCGCGGGTCGCGTCGAAGCTCGTCCAGCCGAGCGCGCGTGCGGCGGCCTCGGTCGCCGGTGAGATCAGGTCGGGCGCGGCGTCCGGCAGCGGCGGCTCGCTCGCGAAAGCCCGAAATTCTGCCGCCTCGAGCGTGCGACCGAGCACCGTGCCCCACGCCGCGCCCGCGGAGCCGTCCTCGATGAGCCCGGTCGCGTCGACGACCCGCTCACGGAGCGCGCGCAGCACAGCTTGGAAGTCGAGCTCGCGGCTGTCCTCGAGGAACACCGCGCGCGTCGGCGCATCGAGGAAGCCTGGGCGCGATGGCACCATATGCAGGCGCTGATAGGCGCTGAGCGCGGCGACCG